>JAYTWA010000081.1:0-6447 GCA_043743675.1 Sphingomonadales bacterium | reverse complement strand
GTTGCCGCTTGATCGATGTAGATCTGGCCTGTCGGTGTTTCAAAAAAAGCCCGCATGTCAGCCATTTGCGCGGTTGTGAAGCGGCGCGCATAAGCGTTGGCCATTGCATTCATCATGCCGGGGAAATTCTCCTTAAGCATGGTAATTGAGCTTTCCTGCTGCCGCGTCATGAATTTTGCGAAAATGGCTGTTGCGCGCTCGTCGCCGTTGAATGCTGCGGTCATTTCGGGGCTGCTGGTCATCATCTGGGTAATATTGCTCATCATACCGCGCATAATACCGTCGATCATCGCGTTACGCTTGGCGGGTGGCATGACAACATCGAGCAGGACCTTTGCGGACGCCACACGACTGGCATCAAGCGGCGTGTCCTGTGCCACTGCCGGTGTTGCCGCAGCGAGGGCGAGTGCGATCATAACGGATTTCATCATGCGGCTTCCCTCATGTTTGCGGCTTTCGCCTTCAAGTAACGGTGCATGTGATCTGAGACATCGCGACCGTCGCGGATTGCCCAGACGACGAGGCTGGCCCCGCGAACAATATCGCCCGCTGCAAACACACCGTCGAGGCTGGTCTGCATCGTCTTGTGATCCACCCGCAGCGTGCCCCAGCGGGTGACGCCGAGATCGGGTGATCCGAACAACTTGGGCAGGTCTTCGGCGTCGAAGCCCAGCGCTTTAATGACGAGGTCAGCGTCGATTTTATCATCATTGCCAGGGTCTGCTTCAGGCGTACGGCGGCCGCTGGCATCGGGTGCACCCAGCCGCATTTTGGCAACGCGGACGTCATTCACATGGCCATCAGCATTTGATCCGAAGGCTTCGGGGGCGGAAAGCCAGACGAACTCGACGCCTTCCTCCTCGGCATTGGCGACTTCGCGCTGACTGCCTGGCATGTTAGCGCGGTCGCGGCGATACAGGCACTTTACCGATTTTGCCCCTTGGCGAACGGCGGTGCGGACGCAATCCATTGCGGTGTCGCCGCCACCGATCACGACGACATTCTTACCCTCGGCGTTCAATGAGCCATCGTCGAACAGTGGCACCGCGTCTCCAAAGCCTTTGCGGTTCGATGTCATCAGATAGTCGAGCGCTTCGACCACGCCGTCCGCGCCAACGCCCGGCATTTTGATCGCGCGCGCCTTATAAACGCCGGTCGCGATAAGGATCGCGTCATGCTTCTGACGGAGTTCGTCGAGTGTTGCGTCGCGTCCGACCTCGAAATTTTCATGAAAGACAATGCCGCCAGCTTTGAGGCGATCAACACGGCGCATGACAACAGGCTTTTCGAGCTTGAAGCCGGGAATACCATAGGTCAGCAAGCCGCCCGCGCGATCATAACGGTCATAGACGTGCACGTCATATCCCGCGATGCGCAAATATTCCGCCGTCGCCAGTCCCGCAGGTCCTGCGCCGATGATCCCCACTGATTGGCCCCGCGATGGTCCTGCGACAATCGGTTCGACCCAGCCTTCCTCCCACGCGGTATCGGTGATAAATTTCTCGACCGATCCGATGGTGACGGCGCCGTGGCCCGAAAATTCGATGACGCAATTGCCTTCGCATAAGCGGTCCTGCGGGCAGATGCGGCCGCAGATTTCAGGCATGGTCGATGTGCTGTTGCTGAGTTCATAGGCCTCACGCAGCCGCCCCTCTGCGGTGAGACGGAGCCAGTCAGGAATATGATTGTGCAGCGGGCAATGCACCGAACAATAAGGCACACCGCATTGCGAGCAGCGCGCCGACTGTTCCTCCGCGCTAGGCACAGCATATTTTTCGGCAATTTCGCGGAAATCTTCGGCACGCAACGGGGCTGCGCGCTTTTTGGGATAGGCTTGCGCTTTATCAACAAATTTCAGCATCGGATTTTCGGCCATCATGCCCTCCATTGCTTCAGATGAAAGACTTATAATGGCGAGTCAAGCAACTAGGTCAGCAATTAAGACCTAATAGAAATTGTCACTACGACGAAATGTTTGATTTCTGGCATGGCTTCGATTTAATAGTCTTGAAACGGACCTATCTGTTCATGAGCCATATCAGGGCAGTTGTCCCTGCAACAATTCGATACCAAGCAAAGGGTGCAAACCCGAATCGCGTCACAACGGCCAGAAACGCTTTGATCACAAGATAGGCAACGACAAACGATACGGCGAAGCCAATGCCGATCAGCCCTAAAGCGTCTGACGTAATCACATCGCGGTGCTTGAACAGCTGAAGTGCGGTAGCGCCGGTTAGTGTCGGCACGGCGAGGAAAAAGCTGAATTCCGCCGCCGTCTTGCGGTCAACGCCAAAGCTCATTGCACCGAGGATCGTTGCGCCCGAACGGCTGACCCCCGGGATCATGGCAAGGCACTGGACAAGACCCACCATGATTGACTGGCGCAGCGTCACCTTGGCGACGCCGCCCGTTTCAACGGGCTTTGCGAACCGCTCGACAAGCAGGATCACAAAGCCGCCAATGATCAATGCCCACGCCACAATGATCGCGTTTTCGAGCATGGCATCGATAATGTCGCCCATCGCAAGTCCAAGGATTACCGCCGGGAAAAACGCCACAAGCAAATTGCGCGTGAAAGCCACAGCATGCGGCTCCATTCGCGTCAACCCGCGCAGCACATCCATGAACGTCCGCCAATACAGCACGACAATCGCCAGTATCGCACCAGGCTGAATCGCGATGTTGAACACCGCCCAGCGCGATGCGTTATAACCCAGTAGTTCGGTCGCGAGAATCAAATGGCCCGTCGATGACACCGGCAGAAATTCAGTCAGCCCCTCGACAATGCCAAGGATGATTGCGGTGATGATGTCCACGGTCAGCCTGCTTTCCCGGCAAACCGCCCGTGGCGCTTATATTGCACGAGCCAGCCATCAGCGACGGATTCCAGCGGCGTAGCGACAATCCTGAACGCGCTCAATCCCTTCGCATCCGACGCCACAATATTGTCTGATTGTAGCATCAGCCATTGGTCCTTGGTCATCGGCGCGCCAGGCAACGAGCCAAGACCTGATGCCATCGCGCCCGCCACAAAGTCCGGCATGTCAATAAAACCGCGCCGCCGCCCCGTTGCCTGTGCAATCCAGCGGTTGAGGCCACCCATGCTGATGACTTCAGGGCCGCCAAGTTCATAAATATTGCCGCCGTGCATTTTGGGGTTGGATATTGCTGCGACGGCTGCTTTGGCGACGTCGCCGACATACACCGGCTGAAACTTCGCATCGCCCTTGATGATCGGCACGACAGGCAGCAATCGGATCAGGTTTGCGAAGCGGTTCACGAATTGGTCTTCGCGACCAAAGATGATCGAAGGCCGAAGAATTGTTGCGGTGGGAAAAGCAGCGCGGACGGCCGCCTCGCCATCGCCCTTGGATTTGCCATAAGCCGACGGGCTGGCGGGATCAGCACCAATGGCGGAGACCTGCACGAACGATGTCACGCCAGCCGCGCTGGCAGCTTCGGCGACGTTTCGAGCGCCATCGACATGAAAAGCCTGAAAATCGCCTTTCAGGATGCCGACGAGGTTGATGATGGCATCCGATCCAGCCACCGCCCGCGCCACACTGTCGGGCTTGCGAATGTCAGCAGCAACGAATTGCGTCTGGCCCAGCCCACCTTGTGTTTTCAGGTAAAGCGCGTCCTGTGGATTACGTACCGCAATCCGTACCCGCGCGCCCGTTTTCAGCAGCGCCTGAACCACGTAACGGCCCAGAAAGCCGCTGCCGCCGAACACTGTGATAAGCTGGTTTGTCATGACCAACGCCCTAGCCGCGCAGCCTTTGCATTGACAAGCGCGACGTTACCGCTATCCGCGCCTCCTCACTACCTGAGTGCCCGGATGGCGGAATTGGTAGACGCACCAGCTTCAGGTGCTGGCGATCGCAAGGTCGTGGAGGTTCGAGTCCTCTTCCGGGCACCATTTCGGAGTCGACAGACTCCTCGTTAGCTAATCCATTGAAAGCACTAAAGGGATCGCTATTTCGGCAGTTCTAAATCCGCTCTCACGCTGATAGCGAATGCACATCGCAAAAGCGAGTTTTAGGACGGTCTGCTTGTGTTCTATATGCCCCGTGCCCATAATTTCGGCGGCATGCCACGCTGCGATATAGTTTTACCGCACGCTGACATTCCACATTTTGAGATTCGACAGCGGCTTTTCCAAAATGTAACGGTTCGAGCAAGTCGTCGGACAGTTGGAACGCATTGTTTACGAGGATGTCGAGACGGCCCTGTTCCGTGCAGCCCTGTTCGGTGAGGACCAGCGCGATGCAGCGTCCGATGCTGCCCTAATCAACGGGGCTGCTAGATGGTGCTTGAGGGTCGGCACAGCGCGTCATAAGCACTTTGTGATGGACAGTTCAGCATTGCCCGAATGGGCCGGACCCTTAAGCGGCATTCGCGTGCTTGATTTCTCGCGTGTGCTTGCCGGACCAGCAGCTTCACTTGCGCTTGCGGATATGGGTGCCGAAATCATCAAGGTTGAGCCGCCGGGCAGTGGCGATGATACGCGGACATTCCCCCCCTTTTCAGACGGTCACAGCGTCTATTTCCTTGGAATTAACCGGGGCAAGAAGAGCATTGTTATCGACCTGAAATCGCCGGACGGTGTGGCGTTGGCGCGCGGCCTCGCGGCGAAATGCGACATATTGATTGAAAATTACCGGCCGGGCGTGATGGATCGGCTGGGCCTCGGCTACGACGTTCTGTCCGCAGGCAACCCCGGCCTGATCTATTGCGCAATCTCTGGCTTCGGGATGACAGGTCCGCTTCGCGATTACCCTTCGTTTGACATTGTGACGCAGGCAATGTCGGGGGCGTTCAGTGTCAATGGTGAACGTGACAAACCCCCAATCAGACTTGGCCTGCCGATGGGTGATCTCGTTGGCGGGATCAACGGGCCGATCGGGATTTTGGCGGCGCTTTATGAGCGCACGCAAACCGGCAAGGGGCGGATGATCGATGTCAGCTTGCTCGACGGGCTGATGGGACTTCTTGCCTATCTTCCACAGATCGCGTGGCACAGCGGCGAGAATCCCAAGCCACAAGGCAATCCGCACCCCAATCTTGTACCCTATGGCGTGTTCCCGGCGAGCGATGGCCTTATGGTTATCGCGTGTCTGACCAATGCGTTCTGGGCGAATGTGTGCCGCGCGCTGGGCCTTGAGGATTATATTGAGGATCCTCGGTACAACACGCTTGAGCAACGCCGCCATAACCGGATCGATGTGGACGAACTGATCGGTAGCAAGACCAGTCTGCACAGCTTTGCCAACCTTGATGTGATCCTTACGCGGCATAATGTTCCACATGCGCCGATCCTGGGTGTGCTCGACGCGCTGTCGCAACCCCATGCAGTTGCGCGCGACGTCGTGGTCGAAGTGGAGCACAAAGCATTGGGCACGATCCGTATCGTCAATCGTCCGATCAAATTTCCCGGCGCGCCACAACCGATCCCAACCGCGCCGCCCGTTCTGGGCGAGCACACGGACGAAATATTGGGCTCATTGCTTGGGATGGACGAAACGGCAATTGCCGCCTTGCGTGCCTCGAAGACGGTGGGTTAGCTTTTTACCAGATCAAGCACTTTGTCTGCCCATTCAGAGCGGCAGATGAGGAGGTCGGGCATATAAATGTTGTCGCGGTTATAGATCAGCGGCGATCCATCGACCCGCGAGCAATGCAGACCGTGGGCGACAGCGACGGCGACGGGCGCGCAGCTGTCCCATTCATATTGACCGCCGGTGTGCAGGTAGATTTCGGCCTCCCCGCGGACGATGGCCATGGCCTTTGCGCCGGCGCTGCCCATGGACACAAGGTCGGCACCAATGGCGTCGGCAACGGCCAGTGCTTCGGCGGCAGGGCGGGTTCGGCTAACGACCATGCGGGGCGGTGTGTGTTGAGCACGCGAGGGGCTCGGTTGATCCGAACGAAGGGTTATACCGAGCCCCGGGAGTGCCACCGCGCCGATACTGGCGACACCGTCGATTGCCAGGGCAACATGGACAGCCCAGTCAGTGCGTCCTTCGCCATATTCGCGAGTGCCATCGACAGGGTCGATGATCCATACGCGCGATTTGGACAAGCGCGTGCCGTCGCAGGTGCTTTCCTCAGAGAGCAAGCCGTCGTGGGGGCGGGCATCTCGAATGGCTTGCATGAGGTAAATATTGGCTTGGGCATCACCCGCCTTGCCGAGGTCTTTGCCCTCAAAGGTGCCAGTTCCGCGCAGCGCAAGCAGGATACGACCGGCTTCGGTCGCAAGATGCGCGGCAAGTTCGGGGTCGGTCATGATCATTGCGCCACTACTTTAGGGGCATGATCTGGCGGACGATATAGTCGGCGGCTTCGGCGGGCGTCATTTCAACGGTGTTGACGCGGATTTCGGGCTGGTTGGGTGCCTCGTAAGGACTGTCGATCCCGGTAAAGTTCTTGAGCGCACCGGCCCGCGCT
>JAYTWA010000080.1:0-2803 GCA_043743675.1 Sphingomonadales bacterium | reverse complement strand
TTGAATGCGACTCCGAAGGAGAATGCGTTACAAATGCGCGCCTGTCACTGAACAACGCTTGAACGCCACGGCTGACCGCTATCGCGCAAGGCCCATCGTTGCATAGGCTTTTGCAAGCGTCGGGGCCGCAAGCGCGCTCGCTCGTGCCGCGCCGTTGATCAGGATGGCGTCAATCTCGGTGGAATGCCGCAAGCCTTCGAATTGCGTGCGGATCGGCGCGAGCGTCGTCACCAGCAAGTCCGCCAGCGCCGCCTTGAATGGCCCGAATTGCGAACCGCCATATTGCGACAGGACAGCATCGATACTGCGGTCTTCCAGCGCAGCCATGATCCCGACAAGATTGCGGGCTTCGGCGCGTCCTTCCAGCCCATCGATGTCGCTGGGCAACGGCTCGGTATCGGTCTTTGCTTTGCGGATTTTCTGCGCAATCATATCGGCATCATCGGTCAAATTGATGCGGCTCATATCGCTCGGGTCTGACTTCGACATTTTCGCCGTGCCGTCACGCAAGCTCATGATCCGCGCCGCAGCAGGCGGAATGATGGGCTCAGGCAGCGTGAACAGCTCGGTCGCAAAGTCAGTATTGAACTTGGTCGCAATGTCGCGCGCAAGTTCGAGATGCTGCTTCTGGTCTTCGCCCACCGGCACGTGCGTCGCCTGATAGAGAAGGACATCGGCCGCCTGCAGCACCGGGTAAGCGAACAGTCCGATGCTCATGCCTTCGCGGTTTTTGCCGGCTTTGTCCTTGAATTGCGTCATCCGGTTCAACCAGCCAATACGCGCGGTGCAAAACAGCAGCCACGCCAATTCTGCATGGGCGGGCACGCGCGCCTGATTGAACAGGATCGACTTGTCGGGGTCGATCCCGCTGGCGATCAAGGCCGCTGCCATTTCGCGTGTATTCGCGGTCAGTATGGCGGGGTCGTTGTGCACGGTAATCGCGTGCAGATCGGCGAGGAAATACAGGTTCTGGCCCTGCACCTCGTCCTGCATCCGCACCCAGTTGCGGATTGCGCCAAGATAATTGCCGAGGTGGAGATTGCCCGTGGGCTGAATGCCCGAAACGACGCGCATCACTTTGGTTTCCTTGTGAATTGGCTGCGTAATTCACCCGGATTGACCGCCCCGAGCGCGAGCACCATGATGCCATAGACCGCTGCCCCCGCGCTGCAAAGCAGCGTCAGTGCGATGATCCGCTCGACCGCATCCTTCGCCATATGTGCATCGGCAATCGGGTTCAGGAACCACAAAACGACGCCCATGACCGCGCCCGCCGCGATGATGCGGATTGCCTTGCGCTTGAACCGCGCATCCGCCTGCAAATGCTCCCGCTTGTGCAGTATCGCGTAAAGCAGGATCACATTCACCCACGCGGCAACCGCCGTCGACACAGCGATCCCGACGAACCCTGCATTCAGATAAAGCACGGACAGCAGGTTTCCGACCAGATTGAACAGCATCGAAACCAGCGCAATTCGCACTGGCGTCTTCGTGTCTTGCCGCGCATAAAAGCCGGGCGTCAGCACCTTGATCAGCACATAAGCCGGAACGCCGAGCGAGAATGCCGCCAGCGCGCCCGACGTCCCCAATGTGTCAGAGGCGGTAAATGCGCCATGCTGGAATACACCACGGATTAGTGGCGTTGCCGACACAACCAGCGCCACCGCAGCGGGCAGGGCGAGGAGCAGGGCTAGTTCCATCGCGCGGTTTTGCGTATGCGCGGCGGCGGCGCTATTCCCACCGCTGATCTGCCGCGACAGGCTGGGCAAAATCGCAGTGCCGACGCCGATCCCGATCAGGCCAAGCGGAAGCTGGTTCAGCCGGTCCGCATAATAAAGATAGCTGACGGCACCTTGCTCGAGATAGCGCGCGGCAAGTGACGTGGAGATCAGCAGGTTGAACTGGATCGCCCCCTGGCCAATCGCTGCCGGGCCGATCAGCCACAGCATTTTCTTCACATCGGGAGAGAGCTTGGGCAGCGAAAGCTTCAGCACCACCCCGGCACGCCGACATGACCAGATCAGCCACAGCAACTGAAGCAATCCCGCCACTGTGACGGCAATCGCTTGTGTTTCTGCGATTTGCGCCTGCGTACCCCCACGAAAAAACACGATCGCGATGATCATCGCAATGTTGAGCAACACCGGCGCGGCGGCGTTAACCCAGAATCGGTTCAATGAATTGAGAATACCGCCCATCAACGACACCAGCGAAATCAGCGCCAGATAGGGAAATGTAATCTGCGTCAGATGCGAAGCGAGCGCGAACTTCTCTGGCCCCCCATCAGGAAAGCCACCAGTCATCGCGTAAACAATCGGGCCTGCCGCAATCATCATAATGACCGTGAACAGAATCAGGAACGGAAACAAAACCGACAGCACTTGTCCGGCAAACATGGTGGCCGCGACTAGGCCAGCATCAGCCTTTTCCTTTTCAGCCTCGGTCATCCGCCGATTGAACATCGGCACGAACACCGCGGCAAACGCGCCTTCGGCAAACAGCGCGCGAAATAAATTGGGAAGCCGCCACGCGATTAAGAAAGCGTCTGACGCCATCCCTGCGCCGACAAACCGCGCCATCAACATGTCGCGGACCATACCCAGCACACGGCTGACAAGGGTGAGCCCCCCGATCGAGGCCGTGGCGCGGACGAGGTTCATTGCGTCCGCGTCGCTTCTTACGCTTGTCCGACTGGCGAATTCAGTTGCTCGGCCTGTGCCGCCTGCGCCAGATAAAGCTGCCCGAAATCAATCGGTTCGAGCATCAATGGCGGGAACCCACCATCACGCACAACATCGGCAAG
>JAYTWA010000079.1:0-2051 GCA_043743675.1 Sphingomonadales bacterium | reverse complement strand
CACGCCCGACGTTGGGTCTGTGACGGGCACCGAGTCGTCAGTTCGCAGCGTCCCCGGGGTTAAGTCAATCGATACCACCAGCCTAGCGTTAGGAGGGATTTCGGTGATGCGTGTTACGTTCGCTGGAGAGATTGGTGCACTCCGCCTGGCATTGAGTGCGCGCGGGTTCCGCGTTGAGGAAGGTGGCGGCACACTGCGCATCCGCCGTTCGGCCTCTACACCCGCGACGCCGAAACCGCCGACAACGCCGCCTGCAGATAACGAATGAGCCAGATTGCGCTGCCGCTCGACTGGCCGGCAGAAGAGGCGAACGACGCCTTTATCGTAACGGCATCAAATGAGATCGCCGTGCGCCGCATTCAGGCATTCGGTACATGGCCCGTCAGCACGATGATCCTGACGGGGCCGCGCAAATCGGGGCGAAGTCTGTTTGCCCGATTGTTTGCCGCACGATCAGGCGCAATATTGATCGACGACGCAGAGTGGCGCGATGAGACTGAGATATTTCATGCCTGGAATGAAGCGCAGGCCCGTCGTCGTCCGTTGTTGCTGATTGCCGATGCACCGCCGCCCGCTTGGAACGTCGCACTACCCGATCTTCGCTCGCGGCTGTCGGCGACGCCCGTTGTTACCTTCGCAGATCCTGATGAGGATTTGATCGCGCAGTTGATCGCGCAATTGCTCGAACGCCGCGGTATTGCAGTCACGCCCGAACTCATTAGCTACCTAGCGCCACGTATCGAGCGCAGTCATTTTGCCGTAATTACGCTCGTTGACAGGCTTGATGCTGCATCCCTGTCGCGTCGCCGCCCCGTAACAGTCCCACTTGCCCGCGAGATTCTGGCGGTCGACGATCTCGATGCGACGGGCTAAACGATGGTAATGGCTACGGTTCCAGACAGCGCGCGATATTTTAACCGCGAACTAAGTTGGCTCGCGTTCAACCGGCGTGTGTTGGAAGAATCACAGAATCTTGCGCATCCCCTTCTTGAACGGCTGCGGTTTCTGTCGATTTCGGGCAACAATCTCGATGAGTTTTTCATGGTTCGCGTGGCTGGTCTGAAAGGGCAGCAGCTTCAGGATATCGACGAACGTTCGGTCGATGGGCTGACAGTCGGTCAGCAGTTGACAGCCATCAGCGCCGATGCCGATGCATTGATGGCGAACCAGCAAGCGATCTGGGAAACGATTCGCGAGGAACTTGATGCCGCGGGGCTTGTCGTTCTTGACCAGAATGAAGTCGAAGGCGAAGCGGCGACGTGGCTCGAACGCCATTTTCGAGAGCAGATTTTTCCCGTTTTAACGCCGCAAGCGCTCGACCCTGCACATCCGTTTCCGTTTATTCCCAACCAGGGACTCAGCGTCATTTTTGACCTGAAGCGGCTCGATGACGGCGAACCGATTCGTGAACTTGTCATGTTTCCAGCGACGTTGCCGCGCTTTGTCCGCCTTCCCGGTGTCGCCGCGCAATTCATGACTCTGGAAAGTGTGTTGCGCCGGTTCACCGGGTTGCTGTTCCCCGGTTATGAGGTTGTCGCCGCCAGCGCCTTCCGCATCATCCGCGACAGCGACATTGAGCTTGAGGAAGAAGCCGAAGACCTTGTCCGTTATTTCCGCACTGCAATTAAACGGAGGCGACGGGGCAGAGTGATCCGGCTTGAACTCGAAACCGGTGCCGCGCCCGAACTCGAGACCGCGATCAAGAACGAGCTTGGCGGAGCGGACGCTATTATTACTGAAACGGCAGGATTTCTTGGCATCGGCGCGCTCGAGGCACTGGTCGATGAAGAGCGTCCCGACCTGAAATTCCCGCCTTATGTGCCGCGCTTTCCTGAGCGTATCCGTGAACATGGTGGCGACTGCTATGCGGCGATCCGCGCCAAGGACATCATCGTCCATCATCCATATGAAACGTTCGACGTTGTGCTGTCCTTCCTGCGGCAGGCGGCGGCGGACCCGGACGTCGTGGCGATCAAGCAGACGCTTTATCGTGCGGGCAAGCAGTCGGCTGTAATCCGCGCCCTGTGCGACGCTGCCGAAGCAGGAAAGTC
>JAYTWA010000078.1:0-8400 GCA_043743675.1 Sphingomonadales bacterium | reverse complement strand
GGCTTCACGCTCATTGAGATGATGGTCGTGATGGTGATCATCGCGCTGGCATCGGCGGCGGTTATGTTCGCGATTCCCGATCCGCGGGGGCGGGTGATCGACGAGGCTGAGCGTTTTGCCGCGCGGACATTGGCGGCGCGCGACGATGCGATTGTGCAGAGCCGCGACACGCGCGTCGTGATTACGGCCATGGGTTATAGTGTCGAGCGGCGTCGGCGCGGGGCTTGGACGGCCATGACTGACAAGCCTTTCCGGGCGGCGACTTGGACCGAAGGGACGGGCGTTTCTGATCCACAGCAGATCATGTTCGATGCGACAGGCACGCCAGCCTCACCCGCCACGGTGACACTTGTGCGCGATGATACGCGCGCGACTGTAACCGTTTCGGGCAATGGAGATATTCGTGTCGGATCGTGAACGCGGCTTCACGTTTCGGTGGCGTTCCGCCGAACACGGCTTCACGCTAATCGAAACGCTCGTTGCGCTGGCGATTTTCAGTCTGGCAGCTTTGGCATTGCTTCGACTTGAAGGGGCAACGATTTCGTCGACTGCGATGCTGTCTGATCGGTCGATTGGGCAGATTGTGACGCGCAATCTGGCGGTGCAGATAATGACTGATCTTCGCGCACCAGCCGTTGGTGAGTCGACTGGCGTGGTTGTCAATGCAGGTCGGACATGGACTTGGATTCGCGAGACCAAGCGCACGGATGACGTGCGGATCGTCCGCGTTGACCTTAGGGTGAAAGATGATGTGGGGCGGCAGAGCGGTGCCTTGTCGATGGCGAGGACCATCGAATGAAGCCACAAAATGGTTTTACTCTAATAGAAATGATGGTCGCGTTGTTGATCTTCGCTATGTTAGCGGCGGTGGGCGTGTCGTTGCTGACCTTCAGTGTTCGTGCGCAGGCGGGGATGGCACAGCGGCTTGATGCCGTGGCGGATGACCAGCGGATGGCGTCATTACTGGCCAGCGATCTTGCCCAGGCGTTGCCGCGCATTACTCGCGATGTGATTGGGGCAAACCAGCCTGCATTTTCGGGAACCAACGGTGTCGGTGTGGCACCCGTCATGCGTTATGTGCGCGGCGGGTGGAGTAATCCCGACGGTCAGGCGCGTGCTTCGATCCAGCGGGTCGAGATCGCGCTGAATCAAGGGCGGCTCGAACGGCGCACCTATGTGATGGCCGATGGCGCGACAGCGGGGCCAGCGATGGTGCTGGCCAATGATGTTGAAAATGTGCGTCTGCGCTATCGCGACAAGGGCGTGTGGGCGTCGGCATGGCAAAACCCGGCACCGGCATTATTGCCACGAGCGGTCGAGTTGATCGTAAAACGCAAGAACCAGCCCGCGCTGATGATGGCGTTCCTGGTCGGGGCGAGTGTGAAATGAGACGCAAATCGGAAGAAGGGGCGGCCCTGCTTTCTGTTCTTCTCCTCGTTGCCGTGATGGCCGTTCTGTGCGCCGCCAGTCTTGAGAAGCTGAAAATATCAACGAAGCTCGCCACCAATAGCGCGGCGATTGATCAGGCGCGCAGCTATGGCATGGCTGCCGAAACCATCGCACTATACCGTATCGGCGACCTGCTCCAGCGTGATGCCACGAAGACGACGTTGCAGGGAAATTGGGCAGGTCAGCCAACCGAATTCCCCATCGACAAGGGCATTGCGACGGCACAAATTGATGATGGCGGCAATTGCTTCAATCTGAATTCAGTCGTGATTGACGACGGGCAGGGGGGGTATGCCGTCCGCCCTGAAGGCGTCGCGCAGTTTGAGCGACTGATGACCCTGCTTGAAATACCTGCTGGCGAAGCGCGCGGTATAGCGATGGCGACGGCGGACTGGATTGATACCGATGGCATTCCCGGACCGGGTGGAGCGGAAGACGCGACTTATGCCAACGCGCCGACGCCTTATCGGACATCCAACACACTGATGATCGACCCAAGTGAATTGCGCGCGGTTGCCGGGATGCGTGCGCCTGTCTATGCGACTTTACGTCCTTTCCTCTGTGCTTTGCCGGTGAGCGATCTGTCCCCTATCAATATCAACACACTGGGTCCGAAACAGGCCGTTTTGCTGGCGATGCTCGCGCCGGGGATCGATGTTGCGCGGGCGCAGCGGGTGATTGATGACCGGCCGCAACTTGGCTTTGAAAGCCTTGTTCGTTTCTGGGGGCAGCCGGCGCTGGCGGGTGCGCCACCCGAAGCGCAGGTTCAGACGCAGCTAAAAACGCGCTGGTTCAATCTCAAGGTTATGATTGAGCTGGCGGGTGCCGAGTTTGAACAGCATGTGCTGATCGATGCGGCACTCAAGCCGGCCAAACTTGTCCGTCGCAGCTATGGCGAGCCGTCGTGAGTGAAACGCTTGTCCTGATGCTGGGTGATGTGCCGCGATGGCTGCGGGTCGTCGACAATGCGATTGTCGCGCGCGGTGATGGGATGACGTCGCCTAGCGCCGAAGACCATGTTGTGGCCGTGGTGCCTGCGCATGATGTAACGATCCACCATGCCAAACTGCCCGATCTTGCCGAGGCTCAGGCGCTGGCAGCCGCGCGTCTGATGATTGCCGAGCAGTCAGCGGCCCCGGCAGGTAGTCTTCACATCGCGGTTGGCCAGACAAACGGTGCCGGTGATCGTGCTGTTGTTGCGATTGATCGCGGGCGGATGGCGGCTTTGCTGGCTGATATGGCAGTCATAGGGATTGATCCTGATGCAGTGGTTGCTGCACCGATGTTACTTGTGCGACCGGAGACTGGTTTTGTTCGGGGTAATTTCGGTGACGAAACGATCCTGCGAGGTCCTGATGGTGCTTTCATCGATGATCCCATATTGACATCATTGTTGACCGGGGGGGCGGTCACTACGCTGGAACGCGCGGCGCTCGAGCATGGTTTGGTTGCCGGTGTGACCAATCTTGAAGTTGATCTACGGCAGGGAATTTTCGCCAAGCGCCGCGCGTGGGGACTCGATTGGGTGCGGCTGCGTCGGATCGGGTGGCTGGCGCTGGCACTGGCGGCGGTGACGTTGCTGTTTCATATCGTCCAACTCGTCCGGCTGAATATGGCGGCCGATCGGATCGAGGCGAATAATACCGTAACAGCCCGCGCCGCGCTGCCGCCGGGCACGAACATCAACAATCCGCTGATCCAGGTTCAGGAACAGCTCAACAATCTGCGCGGTCCCGGCGGCGGGATGCTGCCGCTTGCAGCGGGTGTGGCGACAGCGGCGAATGCGACGCCGAATGTCGAACTCACGTCGATGATCTTCGATGGCGGCGGGACTTTGCGGATTACGGCGCGGACAACGAGCGCTGCTGATTTGGCAACATTCGAAACGCGACTGGCGGGCGCGGGGCTGACATCGGCAGCGGGACCGGCGCTGGTCGATCAGGGCCGCCAGATTCGTGATTATACGGTGTCGATAAAATGACGCAGCGCTTTCGCCAGCTTTGGGCCGAACGATCACCGCGCGAACAGCAGCTGCTGGCGGTTATGTTTGTGCTTTTTATGATTGTTGTGCTGATCTTTGGCATTATCCGTCCTTTGGCCAATGCGACGACTGCAGCGCGCGACCGGATCGACCGTGTCACGATTGAATCGGGACAAATAGCGAGCGCTGTCGAGACATTGCGCGACGCCAAAAAGGGTGCACCGCCGGCGCTAACCGGCACGCTGGTTCTTGCCGTCAGCCAGTCGGCGGGCACGGCGGGGTTTAACCTTTCAACACTCGATATGCAGGGTGAAGATAGAGTTGGTATTGCACTGACATCGGCGAAAAGTCCGGCGTTTTTCGCGTGGCTGCGCACGCTTTCGCAACAGGGAATTTTTGTCGAGCGAATGACGATGCGGACCAATGCTGATGCGACGCTGGCCATCGAAGGCACGCTGAGGTTGCGCAAATCATGACGCGCGGACGGATTGTCTTGTTTGTCGGATTGTTGTTGCTCGCGCTGATAGTTTTCATGCCCTTGTCGGTTGCGCTGGCGATGTTTGGGCTGACGGGGCAGGGGCTTGCGGCGCGGTCGGCGAGTGGGACAATATGGTCGGGAACACTTGTCGAGGCGCGCATCGGGCGGCTCACGGTGGGTGATGTCGCTGTTGGTGTTCGACCATTGCCGATGTTGGCGGGACGGGCCCAGATGGACTTGCAATCACCACTTGGCCGTGGTGCCCTGACATCAACCAAAGGCGGCTTTGCCCTGGATAACGCCACCGCAAAGCTGAGCACCGCGCGAATATTTGCGCCGATCCCGCTTGATGCGCTCGAACTTAGCAATGTCAGTTTCGCCTTTGTCGGGAATAAATGTGAAAAGGCGCAAGGGCGCGTCCGTGCCATGTTTTCGGGCGACGTCGGCGGCCTTTCACTGGCGCAGGGCTTGAGCGGGGTTGCTCGTTGCGACGGCGGCGTCTTGCTCCTTCCGCTGGTCAGCCAGTCAGCGATGGAGCGGCTGAACCTGACTATCCAAGGCAATGGCGATTATCGCGCCGAATTTCTGGTGCGCTCGACCGATCCGGCAATGGCGGCGAAGCTGATTGCGGCAGGGTTTGCCCCTGTGCCAGGTGGCTTTGTGTTGCGGCTTGCGGGAAAGCTCTAGCGTAACGCCGCATTCGCGCTTAAAGGCACGTCTTCCCCCTTGTGGCGGTCGTAGCTCAATTGGTTAGAGCGCCGGTTTGTGGTACCGGAGGTTGCGGGTTCAATCCCCGTCGATCGCCCCATTCATTAATGAAGAACAGAGAGCTGTTATGGTCGCCGCTTGGGACTTGCCCGATTTCGACGATCACGAAAGCGTTCACTTGTTCCGCGATCATGCGACGGGCCTGACAGCAATCATCGCGATTCATTCGACGAAACTTGGACCTGCGGCGGGTGGCACGCGTTTCTGGCATTATGCTGACAAGAGTGATGCGATCACCGACGCGCTGCGGCTTTCACGCGGCATGAGCTACAAGAATGCAATGGCTGGACTGCCTGCGGGTGGCGGCAAGGCCGTTATTCTTGCGCCCACTGATGGTGCGAAGTCGCCCGAAATGCTCGATGCCTTTGCGCGTTCGGTCGACAGCCTCGGTGGACGTTATATTACGGCGCAAGACGTTGGCATGTCACTCGCTGATATGGTGGCGCTATCAAAAACGACGCCGCATGTTGCCGGACTTCCGGGCGCAAGCGGCGGCGACCCCGGGCCGTCAACCGCGCGCGGCGTTTATCTCGGTGTCTGCGCTACGGTTCGCCGTGCGCTGAGGCGCGACTCAGTTAACGGCGTGCATATTGCCATTCAAGGTGTTGGCAGCGTTGGCGGTGGCCTTGCGCGCTGGCTTGCCAACGATGGTGCGCGGCTGACGCTGGCCGATGCAGATCAGGGGCGCGCCGAAGCATTGGCTTCCGAACTGGGTGCTAACGTTGTGCCTGCCGAGGCAATCATGAGTGTCGCGGCTGATGTTCTTAGCCCGTGTGCTTTGGGTGCAATCCTGACAAGAGACAGTATCGCCAAACTCAAGGTCGTGGCCATTGCGGGTGGCGCAAACAACCAGCTGGCGACGGCGGCGCAAGGCGCGGAACTCAGCGCGCGGGGCATTCTTTATGCGCCAGACTATGTCATTAACGCGGGGGGCATCATTAATGTACTCCGCCATATGGACGGAGCCGGTGATGCCGAAATCGACCGCCGAATCGACGCCATCCCTGCTCGGCTGAACCAGATTTGGGATGAAAGCGCGGCCACCGGCAATACACCCGCCGAAGTTGCGGACCGGATCGCGCAGGGATTGATCGGGCGATAGATGGGCTTGGCGTTTGAACACAGGGTCGCGACCCGTGACGATCTGCCCGTACTGACGATGATTATGCGCCGCGCGATGGGCGCGTTACTGTCGCCCTTCCTGTCGCCCGAACAAGTCGAAGCCAGCTATGCTGTGATGGGGCTGGACACGCAATTGGTGGCGGACGGCACATATTTTTTGGTGACGAGCAATGGCGTGCCCGCAGGCTGTGGTGGGTGGAGCCGACGTGCAACGCTTTATGGTGGTGACCATAGCCACGGGCGCGATGCGGCGTTGCTGGACCCGTTGATCGATGCTGCCCGCGTCCGCGCGATGTACACTGATCCGGCTTTTGTGCGGCAGGGGGTCGGACGGTTAATCCTCGATTTGTGTGAAAGTGCCGCGCGCGCCGAGGGTTTTGTTTCGGTCGCACTTGTGGCGACAATGCCGGGCCTCCCGCTTTACGAGGCCTGCGGTTACGAGGTCACCGAGCATTTTAACGACCCGAGCGGCGGTGAGCCTGTGCCGCTCGCGCGAATGACAAAAGCGCTTTAGCTGCCGTAAAAGAAGCGCTCTTCGATGATCTTGCCGTCCTTCACTGTATAAAGCGCGTCTTCGTCAATTTGCGACCGTGCGCCAGTTGGCTTGAATGTGATGTCCATCTTGAAGCGGATGATGAACTGGTCACCGTTGATAAAGGGGCCGGTTGCTTCGGTGCTGTGGATTTCGTGGTTTTCATACCACCAGACACCCTTATCGCGCGCGGCGTCGATGCCGTGTGATACAGGATCGGGTCCCATGGCTTCCACGCTGACAATGTCGGACGACCAATATTTTTCGCCTGCGTCGTCAAATTTCCCCGCTGCACATAACGCTGCAAAATCAGCAGCAATCTCGGCTGTGGTCATCATAATCTCCTCTCGACTCGGTTTTTGTTAACAGGATTATGAGACAGGCAAATGACCGGCGCAAACTGCTTCCAAGCACTGAAATGCTGCGCTAAAGGACGCACTCAATGCACGCGCTGGCGAATCCGACCCGTTTTCTGAAACTAGCCCGACCGCTGACGGTCATCTGCGGCATTGGCGGTGCGTTGCTGATTGCAATCGGGGCCTACGCCGGATTGTTCATGGTGCCGCCCGACTATCTACAGGGGGATGCTTTCCGTATCATCTTTATGCATGTGCCTGCCGCTTGGCTGGGCATGGCAGGCTGGTCGGGGATTGCCATAGCAAGCATTGTTCAGCTGGTGTGGCGGCATCCGCTTGCCGGGGTTGGCGCGCGTGCCGTCGCTTTGCCGGGCGCTGTATTCACCCTGTTGTGCTTGGCAACAGGTTCGATCTGGGGCCGCCCGAGTTGGGGTACTTGGTGGGAATGGGATGGACGCATGACATCGATGCTTGTCCTTCTATTCCTTTATTTCGCCTACATGGCATTGGCGAACGCGAGCGACGAGCGCACCAGCGTTAGCCGTTCGACCGCGATTTTCGGAATTGTCGGCGCGATCAACATTCCGATTATCAAATATTCGGTGGTGTGGTGGAATACGCTTCATCAGGCACCATCGATTAGCGTGATGGGCGGATCGAAGATTGCGCCAGAAATGCTGTGGCCGCTTGGTTTTACAACGATGGGGTTCAGTCTCTTATTCGGCGCAATTGTCCTGATGCGGATGCGCGCGATTTTGGCATCGGCGAAACTTGAGGCACGGCTCGAACGGATGGCGCGCGCATGAATCACTGGGCATTTGTGACTGCAGCTTATGTCCTAACGCTCGGCGGCACGGCGGCTGTGTCGTTCTGGGCATGGGCCGCAATGCGCGCTGCGGAAAAGGCGGCGCAGCGGTGAAAGCCAAACATCAGCGGCTTGTTCTAGCGGTCACCGCCTTGTTCGCGGTTGTGGGTTCGGGCGTCCTCGCGATGTCCGCTATCGGTGACCGTGCGAGTTATTTTTATGCGCCAGAAGACATTGCAAAAAATGGCATTCCACAGGGGCAGGCGATCCGCCTTGGCGGGATGGTGACCAAAAACAGCATCTTCCGTGCAGCCGACGGCGTAACGATGACGTTCATAGTCCATGACGAAAAAGGCGAAGTGCCCGTGCGTTTCAAGGGGATTGCGCCCGACTTGTTCAAAGAAGGATCAGGCGTTGTCGCCGAGGGTATGTTCGAGGGGCGCACGTTTGTCGCGTCGAACCTGCTCGCGAAACATGACGAGAATTACATGCCCCCCCAAATGGCGGGCAAGCAACATAAGACGGACACACTCACACAATGATTGCTGAAGCTGGTCTGGCTGCTCTGTGGTTTGCTGCAGTTCTTGCGCTTCTTCAATTTGGGCTGGGTGCGATGGCCATATCCGATGTACGGGCGGAATTGCGCCGCGGCGTCCGAACGGTGGCGGTCGTGCAGGGCCTGCTTGTCGCGACATCGTTTTGGTTGCTTATTATCTGTTTTTTGCGGTCGGATATGTCGGTCGAATTGGTCGCCGCGAACAGCCATTCGATGAAGCCGTGGCTGTATAAGTTTGCGGGAACGTGGGGCAATCATGAAGGGTCAATGCTGCTCTGGGTTGCGGTGCTGGGGGTTGCAGGGGCGGCAATTGCCCTGCTCGAACAGCGGATCAAGGAGCGGACGCTGGCTGC
>JAYTWA010000077.1:0-3384 GCA_043743675.1 Sphingomonadales bacterium | reverse complement strand
CAAGTCCTCAAGCGTGCATTTGCCCTCATGCCACAGTGCGCGCAGCATGTTGGCGACAAGGATGCGGCTGGTTTCCAGCCAGACATCGCGGTCGTTCTGCCCGGTCTCGGTGATAAGCTGGTGTGCGATGCGGTCGGCATCAGCTGGATGGGCGATTTCATCGAAGGGCGACCAGAAGGCGCAGCGGGCATCGAACGGGTTCAATATGATGTCGCCGCGTTCGGGCTGGTAATAATGCGCGACGAACTCGCCGCTGGTGTCATAGACCAAGGCGGCTTCGCCGCGCGCCTCGATGCCGTCGAGCAATTGGCGCAAAGCGGTCGTCTTGCCTGATCCTGTGGTGCCGATCATCGCCATATGCCGGGTTTCAAGCCTGTTGGGCAAGGGAACGCTACCGATGCGCAATGCGCGGGCATCGGCTTCGGTGCCGGTCAGTTTGGCGAGTTGCACTTCGCTGGTAACAAGCGTTCCGGCAATCACGCGATCACGCAAGGCGGCTTCGCGCCGCCGTGCGGCAACACCGCGCAACAGGAACAGCCCTGCCAGCCAACCGGCAAATCCAAGCACAGCACCGGCCTTGAATTTGGCAAACACCGCGTCCGCGCGATCCCGATAATAGGGGTGCGCAATCACAGCATCGGTCGGCGCGGCATAGTCGATGCCATCTATGCGGATTATCATAGTAGGTCTGGCGGCAGTGCCTTCGGCGAACCACGACTTTGCACGGGCGACATGGTATGTGCCTGTCGCTTGCAATATCTCCTTGTCGAGCATTGCGTAAGGCAAGGTGAGCGCACCCAGGGCAATTGATGCCAGCATGATCCCGGCCTGTCGTTTGAAGCGCGATGCCTGATTGCTCCGGTTGTGCCGCCGCAGCGCATCGGCATGGGTGCGGCGGTCGCCGTCATGGCTCATGATGTTGCCTCCTGCGACAATCGCCGCTGGCGATCATAGGCGGCGGTGATTTCTGCGGTGATCGCCTCATCGGTTTTGCGCTGTCCCGATGCGGCGCTGCGGGCATAGCAATAGGCCGCGCATGTGGTGAACAAGGCGCGATCAAGCATTCGCTCCACGTCCACGATCCGGGTGCTCATCGATGCAACTTCGGCGACGATGTCGTCCATGTTGGCATTGGCTTTTGGGTCTTCGGACAGCGCCTCAAGCCCGGCGCCAATCGCCCGAACCATCATCTTATAACTGGTCTCGCCGCGCTGCTCGGCGAGGGCTACGAGGAGCCGATGTTGCGTGGGGCTGATCCGCACACAATGCTGAACGGTCTTCATAATGCACCGCCAAGACGAATGCGATTCGCTTGCTCGAAGAGTGGTGGAATTCCGGCAATCCGGGTCAACCCGCGTAACGCGAATGCGAATCGCTTGCTCCTGAAATGGCGGAAAAGCTGGATGCACCCGTGCGTGAGGTGTGTATCTAAATTGCGGGTTCGATACGTAGTATCGCGGCCCTTCTTCTGCTTCTTTGGTGTGGGATTACCGGACATAGGATTCGACCTCTATCCATCGGCTATCGCCAACCCAGTCGATCATGCGGACGAGGGCTTTTGGATCGGCAACGTCGCGGTCGATATGGGGTTCAACTGCGGGGCGACCGTGCAATCCATGCTCGTCGATCCAGCGCAATATCTCCTGCTCGATGGCCAGCCGAACCCGTTCCTCAAGCTGGAGGGTTTCAACCGGATCAAGATATGCGGTCACGCCGGGGCTTTCGATCAATGCGCCCATCGCGAAGGCTTCACGGCCAACAATTTGGCGAGGGCAGTCAATCCGAAACAGCGAAGTCGTGCCGCGCAGGACATCAACCACGGGACGCTCGGCCCGGTGCCACTCGGTAAGTGACGCGCGGCGCGTGTCGCCGTCGGCATTGTCTTCAAGCAGCTTGAGGATCAACGGATGTGTGTGGATCATGACGCGCGAATACGAACCGCATTCAAGTTGCTGTTCAGCAGTAGGACGGGCAATATGCTGAAATGCAAATTGCTCTTGGATCACCTGACAAAACGCGTATTGAGGCCAAAGACGCTATCAAAGGAAAGGACTATGCCTGCCCCAACTGCGCCGAGAAGGTTATTTTTGCAAAAGGCAATAAGTATCGCTGGCATTTCAAGCACGCGAAAGGTTCAGCTTGCGCTTATGGCGGCGAGACATGGCAGCATGAAGAAGCGAAATTTTCAATTCTGGAAGGCACGCGGCCGAGAAATTTGATGGCAACGCCTGAGTGGCCCGTTCTTTCGATTGAAGGAGATCGACGTGCCGATGTTGTTGTCTGGGCACCACAGACCGATCCTCCAAAGGATGAGGATCGAAGGCGGCTCGCGTTTGAGGTTCAATATAGCGCAATTGATTTTGACGCTTTGGCGGTAAGAACGCAGGCCTATATGGCAGCCGGTGTTCCGATGATTTGGATTCCTGTCGTCGATGTCAGCAAATTCAAATTTGTTCAATCGCTGGTTGGATTAGCGCTTTTTCGTGTTGCTGGATATTCAGCACCGGTCTGGATTGAAGCGATGAAATCCATCCATGGTCATCTTTGGATATATGTCCCTCAGACGAAGGCCTTCTGGAGGGGGTGGCTTTTGGATCACTGGCTTTATAAAAATCCAAGTGAAGGATATGATGCTGATGGCAACCAGCATTCTTCTGGAGGATATTGGTATCAAGCGATGCGGAAGCGTGACTTATATCTCGAAGGGCCATTCGAGTTTCGCAGCCTTAAAATTGTCCGAATTGATCACTCGAAAAACAAGCTGGTTTCACCGAAAGGGCAGAAGAGATTTCTCGTCAATTTGGTGCCAGATGGCGAGGGGAAGCGCCCAATTTGTCCTGTCGAAAAGTGGAAAAAAGCGCACGTCGTCGATGGCATGGACACTGGCTTCTATAGTTATGCTGATTGGGTTCGAATTGGGTGCGATTGGCAAGAGGCGGGGTTTGATTCATGCGAAGCACTTCCGACATTGAATAACCCATAAATTCAGCAATTGCGCTTCTGCCTTGGGTATGCTGCCGCCGTCATGGCGTCGGTCACTTTCTGCGGAACGATAGCCTCAAGGGGCGTTCCAGCCGGTTGCTTCAGGAACGCGATGAAGCCGTCGCGAATTTTGACAAACTCGGCTGGGCGAAGGGGCAACTGCTCCTGCATCTGGGGTCAAGGCCTAGAGGGAATCGGGTCTGATTTCAATTCAGATCGACCGCCGCTGCATTCCATATTGGTGCGTAGAGGCATCAATCGTGAATATTAAATGCGGGATGGTTGAAATTAAATTTCAAAAACCTGCACCACCAGCGCACCACCAGAGGCATTTTGACCCTTCGAGGGGTCGTCGTGATACTGCTAAGTCATTGATTTATTGGTCGGGACGAGAGGATTCGA
>JAYTWA010000076.1:0-4793 GCA_043743675.1 Sphingomonadales bacterium | reverse complement strand
AAGACGCTGACGCGGCACATCGATTATGACATTGATTATGTCGCAGGGCTGCTGCGTTTCCGCGATCCCGTGCTTAGCCGTTCGTCGCTACTCGACCCGCAAGTCATCATTGCCGATTACGAAGTCGACGGCGTTGCCCAGCGTGTTACCAATGCGGGCGGTCGCGCGACATGGACCAACAATGCGAAAACACTGACGGTTGGCAGCAGCGTCATACATGACGAAACCGATGTGGCAAAAACCAATGTCGGCGGCGTAGATGTCAAATATGTACCAAACGCGCAAACCGAAGTTCGTGCCGAATTCGCGCGCAGCGACATTAACGTCCGTCCCGGCGCAACCACGACGACGAGCGGCCCTGCCAACGCATGGCTAATCGAAGCCGAACATCACGGCCCAAAATATGACATTTTTGCTTATGCCCGCGAACAACAGCGTGGCTTTGGCGTTGGCCAGCAAAATGCTTCGGAAACCGGCACGCGAAAATTTGGTTTTGATGGTCGCCTGCGCCTCGGCGAACAGCTGTCGCTGGTCGGCAGCGCTTGGCAGGAAGAGTATCTCGGCAGCATTGCACGTCGCCAGGCTGGGCAGGCGCGCGTCGAATATCGCACTAATGGTATTGATCTACGCGCGGGCGTCACCATTGCGAATGATCGCCTTGCCGACGGTCGCGAAGCGCAATCGACCATTGCCCAGCTTGGCGCGACCAAGCGTTTTTTCAACAACCGTCTCGAACTTGATGCGCAAACCGAATTTGCGCTCAGTGGCAACGACGACAGCATTGACGTGCCCGCACGCCACCGCGCCACCGCGCGTTTTGCACTAACGCCGGATGTCGCCATCGTTGGTGCTTATGAAATCGCCAAAGGCGAAAATATCGACGCCCGCACGGCGCGGATCGGCTTTGACCTGAAGCCGTGGACCGGTGCTCGTTTTGTTTCGAGCCTTAACCAGCAGAGCATTGCCGAATATGGCCCGCGCGGCTTTGCCGCTTATGGACTTTCGCAATCGCTTCCGCTTGGCAAGCGCTGGGCAATCGACGTCACGCTTGATGGCAACAAGACCATCGGCGGCATAGACCAAACACGTGTCTTGAACCCGAACCAGCCGGTTGCATCGGGCGGCTTCATTGGTGCGGGCTCGACGATTACCGAGGATTACACAGCTGTCACAGCGGGCGCGACTTATCGCGGTGAACACTGGAGTGCAGCCGGCCGCGCCGAATTCCGCGCCAGTGAACGCTCTGACCGTTATGGCCTCACACTCTCTGCGCTGCGGATGCTTGGCGAAGGTCGCGCGCTTGGCGGGCAATTCAGCTATTACCGTGCAAACGACAAGACCGCGCCAAGCAGTACGCAGGTGACATCGCTCGCCCTAAGCTGGGCGAACCGCCCCGATGACAGCCGCTGGTCGTGGCTCGAAAAGCTCGAGTTGCGCAGCGACAGCGTGAGCGGCGTTACGGCAGGACTGCCCGGCCCTATAGGCGGTGCGCCATCGCTGGTTACGGGGTCGGCAAGCTCGAAGCGCATTATCAACAGCCTCAGCGTCAATTGGTCGCCAGTAACCAAATCGGAAGGTCGCTACCTAGGTCGCAGCGAGGTTTCTGTGTTCTGGGGCATGCGCTATGTGTCCGAGAAGATTGAAAAGGACGAAATTTCGGGCTGGTCAAATGTTGTTGGTGCTGACCTGCGCTTTGATCTTGGCGAAAAAGTTGATGTGGGCGTTTCGGGCACATTGCGCGAAAGCAATGGTGGAAAAGCAATCAGCTATTCCGGCGGCCCTTCGATCAGCCTGTCGCCGTTCGAAAACAGCTATATCACAGTTGGTTACAACATCGTCGGATTCAACGACCGTGACTATAGTGATGCGCGCTATACACGCAGCGGACCGTATGTGACGCTCAAGCTCAAGTTCGACCAGAACAGCCTGCGCGGACTAGGGTTGGGGCGGCGTTAAACGCCTTTCAGAGTCCAACTGAAACGGTAGGATCCAGGTATACTCCTGTGTGGCGGCAATACATCGGGGCCGCAAGCGCCCGTGCCGAGACCACGCAAGGCTGCGTCGATATGCACTTCGATCGAATCGCGTTTAATCAGATTGGCCAGCGTCGTTGCACGCATCAGATCTACGTCATGGTGATGCCGGGCTGACATACTAGCACGTTGCGAAAGCTCAATGGCCAGCCCGTTATCAAGTTCGTCGACGAGCGTGAAGCTGCGCGTCTGGTGATGCGCGCCATGTTCCTGTGGGAATGCGAAGGGATGATATTGATCATCGACCGTGGACTGCCAGCGACCAACGGTTTGCGCCCCGTAGCGATCCGAATAGCTCTCATCGGGACCAAGGCCGAACCAATGCAGTGTTTCAAAACCGGCAGGCACTTCGAAACGGACACCAACACGGGGAATGTCTGTCCACTCTTCGGGAACAATGATGTCTTCTTCGACGCGAGCAACCCCATCGGATAATGTCCAGCGCGAACGATGGACGGCACAGTGGCCATTTTCCGCATGCCATTCGCGCTCTATCAGAATAATATTGTCGTCAATTCGGACCAGAGGAGCGCTCATTGTCAGCCGGTCAAGGCCCAGCGCACGCCATTCCTTCAACCGGCTTGGCATGACTGAGTCTTCGATTGTCTGCACGCCATCATTGTCAGTCGGCGCACGCCAGAAACAGGCTGTGACATCGCTGGAAATTAAAATCCGACCATTGTGCGTTACGTTTTGGATCAACCCGTAATCACCGAGCGTCACAGAAAGCCCGCCCGACACAAGCCTTTGTACCGCCACAGCTGAACCGGTCGCAAAAGGCGCGATGGCATTGGCAACTTTAATCGCGCCAGGTTCAGAAATCATCATCTGGTCCCAGGCGACAACATGCCCAGCTGCGGCCCATTCGGTATCATACCGGATCGACCACTTTATCATCATATGATAGTCGGTATCGGCGTCAAATTGGGTGCAGAAAGGGATCAAAATCTCTATCGACGCCTGTGCCGCCAAAACGCAATCAAGCGTTCCTATTTGGACGGTTTCCCCGTTTTTTTGCAGCGACCAAGTCGCCACAAGATCGTCTGTCGAGATAAATATCCGACGGTTCGTCAAACGCACTTTATTGCCGCCGAGCCATTCAGCCGTGACCGGTCGCGCAGCCCACATATATTCACGCAATCCCGGATGCGGCACGCCATCCGGCCCGACCAGCCCGTCGCAACAAAAGTTGCCGTCATGCCGGGCCTCGCCAAAATGTCCGCCATAAGCCCAATAAAACCGACCCTGTGCGTCAGTTTGTGCCAAGCCGTGATCGCGCCATTCCCACACAAAACCACCGCCCAGCGCAGGCTCGGCATAAAAGGCGTCGACATAATCGGTTATCGAGCCATTGCTGTTGCCCATCGCATGCGAATATTCGCACATGATCAGCGGACGATCATCAAGCTGCGTCGCCTCAGCCCACCGCGCCCAGTTCACAATGAAATCAATTGGCGGATACATTGGACAAACCAGATCGGTTGCCACACGTTCCGAACGGCTTGGGGGCTGCTGCGCTGCCTCGCTTGGGTCCCCCCAGAACGTCATAAAACGATCTGCAACCGCGCCTTCATAATGCACGAACCGTGTGGGATCGAGGCGACGGGCAAGTGCGGCGGCCGCATCATGTGCGGGGCCATGTCCCGCCTCATTGCCCAGCGACCAGCCAATAATGCACGGGTGATTGCGGTCGCGCAGGATCATCCGGTGGACCCGTTCGATGATTGTCGCCTGATAACGCGCATCGTTGGCCACCGCGTTCCATCGCGCATGGCATTCGACATTCGCTTCGTCGATCACATAAAGCCCAAGTTCGTCGGCAAGATCGAGCAGTCGATGATCATTGGGATAATGCGCGGTTCGTACGGCGTTGATGTTATGCTGTTTCATCGCCACGAGATCGGCGCGCATGTCGGAAAGGCTCGGCGTTTTGCCATTGACCGGGTGATGGTCATGGCGATTGACGCCGAGGATGATGATTGGCTTGCCGTTGACCAGCATTCGCCGGTTGCGCACCTCGACGCGGCGAAAACCAACCCAGCTTTCGTGTGTCTCGACAATATTCCCCTGCGGATCAATGAGAGTGGTGTTCAACAGATAGCGATACGGGTTCTCGGCGGACCAGGGCGTAACACCGGCAATATTATACGCCAGTTCGGCTTCATGCCCCGGATAGGTATAGGACTGCGCAAGTTGCAACATTAACGCCGCATCATAGGGGAATTGCTGGACGTTGGAGACACCAAGGTCTGCCACGCCTTCAATGCGGGCGCTCAGTGTATAATCGGCTGATATGCCTGTCACCTGCGCGCGGACTTTGAGCACGCCTACACCTGTCTCCGCATCATAATCAGCGACAATGATGAGATCATCGATCCGCGTTTTCGCCCGCGCTTCGATGTAAACGGACCGGTGAAGCCCGCCGTGCCGCCAATGATCCTGATTCTCGATCCAAGTCGCGTCGGACCATTTGATGACCATGATGGCAAGCTGGTTATCGCCCGCGATCAAGTGCTGTGTAAGATCAAATTCGGACGGCAAACGGCTGTCCTTGCCCATCCCGGCAAAATGGCCATTACACCAGACCAGTGCCATGCTTTCAAAACCACCGATGTGCAGGACAATATCGTGCGCCGCCCACGCCGGATTGATGTTGAATTGGGTCCGGTATAGCCCCGTAGGATTATTATCGGGCACGCCACCCGGTTCATGCGGATCGGCAAAGGGCATCTGAAAATTACAGTAAATCGGCGGATCGCC
>JAYTWA010000075.1:0-7521 GCA_043743675.1 Sphingomonadales bacterium | reverse complement strand
ACCGGCCAGTCGAAGGGCGCTTACTCCACCCACCGCGCCGTTATGCAGGGCACATTTTGCTACATCATGCAGGCGCTGGTGCAGCTGCAGATTGGCACCGAGGACGGCATCATCAGGACCGCATGTTGCGGGCGCGGTTCCTTGATGATGCCGTCCTCGGTGCCAATCTGCAGCTGCATCAGCGCCTGCATGATGTAGCAAAACGTGCCCTGCATAACGGCGCGGTGGGTGGAGTAAGCGCCCTTCGACTGGCCGGTCGATCCGCTGGTGAACAGAATCGTGGCAAGGTCATCGCCCGTAATGTCGGGCAAAGTCGCAGTCGTCTTGTTTTTGAGGACGGGTTCGAGCGCCTGATCCAGCGGCAGGGCGACATCGACGATAACGACATCACAGCCCGGATGACTGCCGCATTCCTCCAGCCGCTTGGCGCGCGGCAGATCTGCAAAGGCGAGCGTGCAGCCAACGTCGGATATTCCCGCGCAAAGCTCACCGCCCTGCCACCAGCCGTTGAGCAACGTCGCGACGCCGCCCGCCATTAGCGTGCCCATGTAAAGAATGACCCACGACGGCGCATTGCGCATGGCAATGCCCACGCGGTCACCCTTTTTAACGCCATGCACCGAAACGAGCGCATGCGCGACATCGGTTGCGGCGGCATAGGCTTGTCTGAAGCTGATCCGTTCTTCGCCATCAACGATAAAATCCGCATCGCCATGCTGGGCACAGAAATGCGCGAAATAGGCGTTCAGATGTGGCGGCGCGGCGGCGACCGTTGGCACCGCGACACCGCAGGGCAGGGTGAAACTGCCCAGTGGCATAGGGCCGCCTTCGACCGACAGGCTGGCAATCGCATTGTCGATCCTCAGATCGAGTGCCGATGGCATAAATTTCTCTCCCCTTGGGTTTCTGCTTTCACACCGTTATGGAGCGCGAAACGCACGGGGAAAAGCCTTGATATTGCAATTGGCAAGTGACGCTACGGCAGCCATCAATTGGACCGACCTTAATCTGTCGCCCATTGCGCTTGACCTCGGTTTTTTCAAACTGCGCTGGTACTCACTGGCATATATTGCGGGTATACTTATTGGCTGGTGGTATCTGCTGCGGCTCATCGCACAACCCGGTGCGCCATTGGCCAAACGCCATGCCGATGACTTTATATTCTACCTGACGCTTGGCATCATTCTCGGCGGGCGGTTTGGCTATATCCTGTTCTACAAACCCGTAATGCTGACCGATCCAATTTCGATGCTGAAGTTATGGGAAGGCGGCATGTCGCTGCACGGCGGGTTCCTAGGTGTGATCATTGGCTTGTGGCTATTCTGCCGCAAGAACGACCTCAACATGCTGCGCGTGTGCGATGTCGTTGCTGTGGCGACGCCGTTCGGATTGTTTTTCGGACGGCTGGCGAACTTTGTGAATGGTGAGCTTTGGGGCCGCCCGACTGATTTGCCATGGGGAATAATCTTCCCCGGAGCAGGCCCAGAACCGCGCCATCCGAGCCAGCTTTACGAGGCGGGTATTGAAGGCATTTTCATGTTTGCTGTGCTGTGGGTCATGTTCTGGAAGACCGACGCGCGTTATCAACCCGGCAAGCTTGTGGGCACCGGCCTCATTATTTACGGGCTTGCCCGCACGCTGGTCGAGCTGGTGCGCCAGCCCGATGCTGGAATGGAAAACCTGTCATGGGGCCTGACGATGGGGCAGACATTGTCGATCCCAATGCTGATTATTGGCATCTATTTGGTGTTCACGGCCAAAAAGCGGCGCATCCGCGTGGAACCGATTGCGGGCAGTGCTAGTGTCGCGTGAATGAGCTCGCAGATCGCCTAGCCCGCGCGATAACGCTGGCGGGACCGATGCCGGTGTCGCAGTTTATGGCGGCGGCGAACGCTCATTATTATGCGAACGCTGATGCGGTGGGGGGCGATTTCATCACTGCACCCGAAATCAGCCAGATGTTTGGCGAGCTGATTGGCGTCGCGCTTGCCGATTTGTGGGACCGTGCAGGACGGCCAGATTGTCGTTATGTCGAGCTGGGGCCGGGGCGGGGCACGCTGGCCGTTGATGCTTTGCGTGCAATGAGCAAGGCGGGGTTGGTACCGACCGTGCATTTCGTTGAAACGTCAGCGAAATTGCGTGCAGCGCAGGCGGAGCGCGTGTCGCGTGCGACATGGCATGATGATGTGACGACGCTGCCCAGTGACGCACCGCTGCTGATCGTCGCCAATGAATTTTTCGACGCGTTGCCCATTGAGCAATTGGTGCGCGGAGGGGATGGCTGGCGGCAGCGGCTAGTCGCGTGTCAGGACACATTGTTCCTGCCCGTGAGTGGTAAGCCCGTGCCCGATGACATCATTCCCGAAGCCCTGCGCGATGCAGCGCCGGGGAGCATTGTTGAGACGTCGCCCGCAAGTGTCGGCGTCATCCGCACGCTGGCCAAACGGCTGGCGGCACAAGGCGGCGCGACGCTGATCATCGACTATGGCTATGATGGCCCCGCACTGGGCGAGACATTGCAAGCCGTGCGTGGGCATAAATATGCCAATCCGTTCGATGTGCCAGGCACAGCGGACTTGAGCGCCCATGTCGATTTCGCGACATTGGGGGCGGCGGCGATGGTTGCGGGCGCGCAGGTGCACGGCCCGGCGTCGCAGCGCGATTTTCTGGGACATTTAGGCATATCGCAACGTGCGGCGGCATTGGCGAAGCAATCGCCTGAACGTGCCGACGATCTTACAGCAGCGCATCAACGCCTGACGGATCCTTCAGCGATGGGCACCTTGTTTCGTGTGATGGGGTTGACGGGGTGCGGGTGGCCAGTGCCCGTGGGATTGTCATGATTGATTGCGCAACCACGCCATTTTTGAAGGGTGCGCGCCACGGTTTTCTTGGGCGGCGTGGGGGTGTATCGGTGGGACTGGTTGCGGGTCTGAATGTCGGGCTGGGGTCGGGCGACGATCCGGTGGCAATCGTGGAAAACCGGCAACGGGCGGCGGATGCGGTTGCACCGGATGCGCGCCTCATTACGGTTTATCAGGTGCATTCGGCGGATGTGGTGACGGTCGATGCGCCTTTTTCCGATGATAAGCGCCCGCATGCTGACGCGATGGTCACGGCAACGCCGGGTCTTCTGCTTGGCATATTGACTGCCGATTGTGCGCCTGTGCTGTATGCCGATGCCGAAGCCGGGGTGATCGGCGCGGCGCATGCCGGCTGGAAAGGCGCGATTGCTGGCGTCACCGATGCAACAATCGCGGCGATGGAAAAATTGGGGGCCAAGCGCGAGCGGATTGCGGTGGCGATTGGCCCGTGCATATCACGCGCTTCCTATGAAGTTGATGCAGGATTCTTCGCACGTTTTGCTGATGTTGACCCCGCGAATGAACGGTTTTTCACGGGTGGAAAGCGCGCGGATCATCACCAATTTGATCTCGAAGCCTATGTCGCGCATCGCCTTGCCGCCGCCGGGATAATGCGCGTCGCGGCGCTGGGGTTGGATACCTATACCCATGGAGACCGCTATTTTAGCTTCCGCCGCGCGACGCACCGGGGCGAGCCCGATTATGGGCGGCAGATTTCGTTGATCGGACTTTAAGGCGAAACATCGGATGATTGAAATCGCGGACTTCGCCAAATTTACAGGCCGCGCTTGTCCTGCATGGTTTGCCGCGCCGCAAATGGGCATTTTCATCCATTGGGGGCTGTATTCGGTGCCGGCATGGGCACCGCGCGGACGCGGGCTCGATGCACTCTTGCGCGATAATTATGACAATGTCTGCGCGCTGCAACCCTATGCCGAATGGTATGGCAATGCGATGCTGCTGGCGGGCAGTGCGACGCAGGCCCATCATCAGGCGCATTATGGCAGTGCGCCATACACAGATTTTCGCGAGAGCTTCGACGCGGCCTCGCAAGTCTTTGATGCCGACGCTTGGGTCGATATGTTTGTGCGTGCCGGGGCGAGCTACGTCGTTTTTGTGACCAAGCATCACGACGGTTATTGCCTGTGGCCGACCGACGTCAAAAACCCCCATCGCCCCGGTTGGCATAGCGACCGCGATTTTGTCGGCGAACTGGCGGCGGCAACGCGGGCGCGGGGTTTGCGTTTCGGGGTCTATTATTCGGGCGGGCTTGATTGGACGTTCCGGCATGATCCGATCCACGATCTGGGCGGCATGCTGGCGTGTGTGCCAACCGGCGATGATTATCGCGCCTATGCCGCTGCGCAGGTCAGGGAATTGATTGATCGATACCAGCCATCGGTAATTTGGAATGATATTGCGTGGCCGAACCATGATGACCTGCCGGCGTTGTTTGATTATTATTATGCGGCTGTCCCCGATGGCGTCGTCAATGACCGCTGGTCGGGCAACAGCGCGATGTTCGCGCAGCTTGCCAACCCCGATTATCGGGCCGCGTTAAATGCCGCGCTGAAAGCCAAGATTGCGCGCGCTGAATCTTTCATGGGAACGCCGCGTCACGCAGATTTCCGGACGATCGAATATGGCATCGGCACGCCGCCCGCCGATCAGAAATGGGAGGCCTGTCGCGGGATTGGCTTGTCCTTCGGGTATAGCCGCAACGAAGTTGAAACCGATTTCCTGACCGCCGATGAATTGCGAACAATGCGCGATCAGGTTTTTGCGGGCGGCGGAAATTTGTTGATCAATGTCGGGCCGATGGCTGACGGCACCATTGCGAACGGGCAAGCGCGGGCGCTCTACACAACCTAAATTCCCCGCGCGCATTCTGGATCGTAACTGCCTATACCTATCAACATACTGCCCGACGCGGCGGACACATGATTGATGAAGGTAACTTGATGACCGACGACCTGCCGACTCGCCGCCGCCCGAAGCCTGATCTGCTGACGATTGGCAACCGTCGCCTCGCGCCGGAAACCTTGATGATGGGGCATGGCTTTGACCCCGCGCTGTCCGAAGGATCGCTGAAGCCGCCGATCTTCCTGACCTCGACATTTGTGTTTGAAAATGCGGCAGCGGGGAAACGGTTTTTTGAAGGGGTTACTGGGAAACGTCCGGGCGGGGCGGAGGGGCTGGTTTATTCTCGCTTCAACGGTCCCAATCAGGAAATTCTCGAAGATCGCCTCGGCATCTGGGAAGATGCGGAGGACGCGCTGGTGTTTTCATCGGGCATGTCGGCGATTGCGACGGTGATGCTTGCGCTGGTCAAGCCGGGGGATGTGATTGTCCATTCGGCCCCGCTTTATGCCGCGACTGAAACGCTGATCGGGCGCATCCTCGGGCGGTTCGGTGTGCACTGGATCGATTTTCCAGCAGGCGCGACGCGCGAAGAGATTGATGTGGCGATGGCGACGGCCAAAACAATGGGCCATGTTGCGCTGGTTTACCTCGAAAGCCCGGCGAACCCGACCAACGCGCTCGTCGATGTCGAAGCCGTGAAAGCATCGCGCGACTCGGCGTTCGTGGCGGATGATTTGCCGCCGATTGTCATTGATAACACCTTCCTAGGGCCGCTGTGGGCCAATCCGCTGGCGCAGGGGGCCGACCTCGTTCTCTATTCGCTGACCAAATATGCTGGCGGGCATAGCGATCTGGTTGCGGGCGGTGCCGTCGGCTCAAAAGCGATGATCAATCCCATACGCATGATGCGCAACACGATTGGTACGATCACCGATCCGCATTCGGCATGGATGCTGTTGCGCTCGCTGGAGACGCTCGAATTGCGGATGAGCCGCGCGGGCGATAATGCGGCGAAAGTCTGCGCGTTTTTGCGCGAACAGCCGCAGGTTGAATCAGTCGGCTATCTTGGTTTCCTCGAACAGGGCACACGCCAGCGCGACATTTATGATCGACATTGTAAAGGTGCGGGGTCGACCTTTTCGCTCTACCTGAAAGGTGGCGAGCGTGAGAGCTTTGCTTTCCTCGACGCGCTGAAAATCGCGAAACTGGCGGTCAGCCTCGGCGGAACCGAAACGCTGGCCAGCTGCCCGGCTGCGATGACGCATCTTTCAGTGCCGCAGGAACGCAAGGACGCGCTGGGCATCGGCGACAATCTGGTGCGGATTTCAGTGGGTGTTGAAAATGCCGATGATCTGATTGCGGATTTTGCACAGGCATTGACGGCGATTGGGTGAACAACACGTTGTCTGAGATTCATGAAGCCGAGCGCATAGGTGCGGCGTTATAACGAAATAGGTCGCAAGGGAGTTTTATCATGCGTCATTTGATTTTCACAGTCACCGCCGCTGCGCTGGTTCTGCCCGCAGTCTCGGTCAGCACGCCTGCGCTTGCAAAAAGCCAATATAAGGAATGGGTTGGCAAGGATGGCCGCCGGTATTGCCGCCGTTCCAACGGGACCGTTGGCGTTATCGCCGGCGGTGTCACAGGTGTGTTGGTCGGTCGCGCGATTGACAATAATGGCGACCGGACATTGGGCACGCTTGCCGGGGCTGCGGCGGGTGCGCTGGCAGGCCGTGCGGTTGATCGCGAGATTTCCAAACGCAAGTGCAATCCGCGTTAAGTGCCTTGCGCTCGCGCGCCTGACGCGCAACGGAGCGGCAATGAACATCCGCGTGGCCGCCTTGTATCAGTTCAGCCGTTTTGACGATCCGGCGGGTGTGCGCGCTCAGCTTATCGATTTGTGCGTGCGGGTTGGCCTGCGCGGGACGATACTAATTGCGCGTGAGGGTGTTAACGGGACGATTGCAGGGACCGTAGACGCGGTCGAAGCTGTCGTTGCACATATCCGTAGCCTGCCCGGTTGTGGGGAGCTGGAGGTTAAATATTCCAGCGCCGACGCGATGCCCTTCTACCGCATGAAAGTCCGCCTGAAACGCGAGATCGTGACGATGGGACAGACCGACATCGATCCGCTGAACGGCACCGGCCATTATGTCGAAGCGCGGGACTGGAATGCGCTGATCGATGCGCCCGATGTGATCGTGATTGATACGCGCAATGATTATGAAGTCGGCATTGGGAGCTTTACGGGCGCGGTTGACCCCGGCACATCATCCTTCAGCGAATTCCCCGATTGGGTGCGCGCGAACCGGGATATGCTCGACGGCAAGCGCGTGGCGATGTTTTGCACGGGCGGGATCCGCTGCGAGAAAGCGACAGCTTTTTTGAAGGCCGAAGGGCATGACCACGTGTTCCACCTGAAAGGCGGGATCCTCAAATATCTGGAAGACGTGCCCGTAGATAACAGCCGCTGGTCAGGCGAATGTTTCGTGTTCGATGAACGGGTTTCGGTCGGGCACGGGTTGGCGCCGGGAACGCATGATTTGTGCCGCGCGTGCCGGATGCCGTTGAATTCCGAAGACAAGTTATCAGTCTTCTTTGTCAAAGGTGTCTGCTGCGCCAAATGCCATGACGTGCGCAACGATGATCAGCGCGCTGGCTATGCCGAACGTCACCGTCAAACGGAAATCGCTGCGTCGCGGGGGCAGGGACATGTCGGTGTGCGACCTGTCCTCACTCCCACGCGCGGGTAGGATTTAGCTCGTTTTTTCGGGCAGCATTGATGAGTGGAGAT
>JAYTWA010000074.1:0-4084 GCA_043743675.1 Sphingomonadales bacterium | reverse complement strand
GGCGTCCAACGAAACTGATCCGGCCATTACCGATGCGCTGGCCGACCCGATCATGGCTGACCCGCGCCTCGCGCTGCAGGAACGCGGCGGCGCGATTGGCGTGCCGACTGGGATCGACGGCGGCGACCACGCGCTGACGCTAGGTCAGATTGCGACGGCGCGGGTCCGCGAAACGCCCTTTGCCGGGTGCAACCCCAAAATCACTTATGCCTTTGCCTGGATGGCGCGCTTGCCGACCGATTTGTCCCTGCCCGCCAATGCCACGGTTAGTGAAGCCGGCGGGAGCAATGCCAAGGCCTGTAACCTGCGCATCGTCCGTTATGCCGTTGTGCGACCCGTTGCTGAAGTCGATGCCTTTTATCGCAAGAAAGGATTCGCGATTTCGGACAGCGCAGGGGCCATCATCGGTTTCCGTGAAAGCGACGGCGCAGCCTATTGGGTGTCAATCACAGCCACCCAATCAGGAACAACTGTCGATTTTGTGACCAATCGCGGCGGATAGTATCTGGTTGCTGGCCGGGGTTAAAATTAACCGCGTAGACATAGCGTGACGTTCACCCATGATAACCTTTCGTTAACTTTTGTAATTTACCTCTTGTTAAGGTTTGGATGCGCGCTTGGTGTGTCCAAATGTTTGAAGGAATGGTCATGCGTACCCCAGCTAAAAATGTGGCTGTTCTCCTCCTCGCGGCGGGTCTGGCGGCCTGTGCGCGGACGCCGTCGCCACGCGCATTGGGTGCGACTGTCGAAGTCGCGCCCGCGCCCGATACGCAGGCCTTGCCGAGCGACTGGAAACAGGTTGCGACAAACACCGACCTCGACCGGATCGGGCGGATCGACACGGCCTGGACCGAAGGGTTGACCGAAGCCCGCGCACGTCGCCACAGCAGCGAGATCGAGAGGGAAGGATCGCTACTCGACCCCGCCGCTGCCCTGCCCCGCCCTGCCGTCCCGCCCGGCACCTATCGCTGCCGCGTCATCAAGCTGGGTTTTGGCACCAGCAATCGTGCCAGCAATCGTGGACGCGCGTTTCAGACTTTTAATCCATTCACCTGCTTTGTTTCGGTTGAGGATTCGCTACTTGTTTTTATCAAGGCCACAGGCAGCGACCTGCCCGCCGGACGCTTGTGGGATGACGGGGAAAAGCGGTTAGTGTTTCTTGGTGCCACGGCGGCGAGGCCCGGCGTCCCCGCCCCCGCTTATGGCACCCAGCCCGCGCGGGACCGTAGCGGCGTTATAGAACGAGTCGGCGATTTCCGCTGGCGACTGGTGACGCCGTGGCAATCAAAGGACGCGCGCATCGAAGTGATGGAACTCGTGCCCGACACACCAGCGCCACCTGCCGCGACGCAATAAACAAGGATATTTTATTGAGGTGGTCAATCATGCTCCCGATCACCCTGCCCCATGTAGAGTTCCCGCCCGGTCTCGTCATAGACTTTGCTCATCTCCGCCATACCAGCCTCGGCTTCTGCGGTGGCGATGAAGTCTTCGCTGCCCTGATTTTGCAGTTTCGCAAATTCGCGGACTTCCTGGCTGATTTTCATTGAGCAGAATTTCGGGCCGCACATGCTGCAGAAGTGCGCCGTCTTCGCGCCTTCTGCGGGTAGTGTCTGGTCATGATATTGTTCCGCCGTGTCAGGATCGAGCGACAGGTTGAACTGGTCGCGCCAGCGGAATTCAAAGCGCGCTTTTGACAAGGCATCATCGCGGACTTGGGCGGCGGGGTGGCCTTTTGCCAAATCAGCGGCATGGGCAGCCAACTTATACGTGATGACGCCAACTTTCACGTCGTCGCGGTCGGGCAGGCCCAGATGCTCCTTGGGCGTGACGTAACAGAGCATCGCGCAGCCATACCAGCCGATCTGTGCCGCACCGATGCCGCTGGTGATATGGTCGTAGCCCGGCGCGATGTCGGTGGTGAGCGGCCCCAAAGTATAAAATGGCGCTTCACCGCATGCCTCAAGCTGTTTTTCCATATTATCCTTGATCTTGTGCATCGGCACATGGCCCGGCCCTTCGATCATCACCTGAACATCCGATTTCCATGCGCGATGGGTGAGTTCGCCCAGCGTGTAGAGTTCGGCAAATTGGGCTTCGTCATTGGCGTCGTAAATGCTTCCCGGACGCAAGCCGTCGCCAAGCGAATAGGCGACATCATAGGCCTTCATGATTTCGGTAATCTCGTCGAAGCGTTCGTAAAGGAACGATTCCTTATGATGCGCGAGGCACCATTTCGCCATGATGGAGCCGCCGCGTGACACGATGCCCGTCATGCGCTTGGCGGCAAGCGGGACATAAGGCAGGCGCACGCCCGCGTGGATGGTGAAATAATCGACGCCCTGTTCGGCTTGTTCGATCAGCGTGTCGCGGAAGATTTCCCACGTCAGGTCTTCAGCGACGCCGCCGACTTTTTCGAGTGCCTGATAGATCGGCACCGTGCCAATCGGGACAGGCGAATTGCGGACGATCCATTCGCGCGTGTCGTGGATGTTGCGGCCGGTGCTCAGGTCCATCACTGTGTCCGCGCCCCAGCGGATCGACCAGACCATTTTGTCGACTTCAGACGCGACGTCGGATGCGACCGCCGAGTTGCCGATGTTGGCATTGATCTTAACGAGGAAATTGCGGCCGATCGCCATCGGTTCGGATTCAGGGTGATTTATATTCGACGGGATGATGGCGCGGCCACGGGCAACTTCATCGCGCACGAATTCGGGCGTGACATAATCGGGGATCGACGCACCAAAGCTCTCGCCATCGCGCTTATATTCTTTCAGGCGCGCACGACCAAGGTTTTCACGCTCCGCTACATATTCCATTTCGGGGGTGATGATGCCTTGTCGCGCATAGTGCATCTGGCTGACGTTCATACCAGGTTTGGCGCGCAGTACGGTCTTTCGGACATTGGGGAAGGGATCGACGCCGCCGCTGCGGTCGGGCCCAAGCTGTCCGTTATCCTCGGGGCGGACTTCGCGCTGAGTAACTTCCTCGACATCGCCCCGTGCGCGGATCCAGCCAGCACGCAATTCAGCCAGCCCCTTTGATATGTCGATGGTCGCTGCAGAATCAGTATAGGGGCCAGATGTGTCATAAACACGAACCGGCGGTTCGCCACCAGCCAGGTCGATCTCGCGCATGGCGACTTTAATTCCGCTGCCAGTTTGCGCTGCAACGTGGATTTTACGTGACCCCCGGATCGCGCCGGTCGTTACTTTTGGTGCCAGAACCAGCGGATCTTTTGCGGAATAATCGGCCATGTGCGCTCTCCTAGGGACGGACCAAGGGCGCAGAAACGCTCCCTTCCTCCGCCCGTGCTAACGGGATCAGGTTCGCGGGTCAGGGCATCAGCCCAATCTCAGCTGCTTTGGCGCAGCCCCCCGGGGAATGCGCACCGTGTAACGGGATCAGAAGCTATATGCCAGCCCCGCAAAGCCGATAAACTGGTGAGCCGATCCCGCATCGGCGACAATCGGCGAGCGTGCATATCGGCCAAGCAGTCTTGAATAACCGCCGAACGCAAAGACGCTCCACCCCTTGCGGATGTCAGGGCCGAGCGATTGCACGAGCAACAAGTTTCCGCCCACATTTTTCCACCCCGCGCCGCGCACGGCATAGGGCGCAAGACCGCTGGTGTTGGCAGTGGTCGGCACGTTGAAATAGGTCTGGCCATATTTGGCACCGACATGGTCGGCGGACACTGCAAGCAATGCCAATGTGCGGCGTGACAGCGGTGTGACGTAGCTGATCGTCGGCGATGTCAGCGCGCTGTTATGAATGCCCGACACGTCGGCGCGGTAACTGACGTCGAATTGCAGCTTGTCGAACGGGTTTATAACTCCAGATTTGCCGATGCCGACATAACCGCCCAGTTCGAGCGCAGGCTTGATCTTACCAAGGACGGCGACACGGGCGTCACCGATATTGCCGTTGCGTTCGAGACGAAGCTGGACAACCGGGCCCGCAACCAAATCAATTTTGCTGCCCGGTGCGTCACGGATCAGATCAACGAAAAAATTGGTGCCACGCGCGGCGAAACTAAAACCCGACGCCTGACCCTGCACGAGGCCAGCAGGGCTAAGCC
>JAYTWA010000073.1:0-6911 GCA_043743675.1 Sphingomonadales bacterium | reverse complement strand
GTTTACCGGCGCTCGCCGAGCTTAGCGACGCTTATCCGGGGCAGCTTCGCGTTATCGAAGCCGATGCGATGACCGTCGATCTTGATGATGCCATCGAATCCGGCGGGCATATTATTGCCAATCTTCCTTATAATGTCGGGACGGCGCTTTTGGTAAAATGGCTTACTGGTGAAGTGTGGCCGCCGCGCTGGGGATCACTGACGCTGATGTTTCAGGCTGAAGTTGCCGAGCGCATTGTCGCGACGCCCGACACATCAGCGTTCGGTCGTCTCGCAGTCCTTGCTCAGTGGCGAAGCAGCGCGCGGATTGCGATGAAAGTCCACCGCTCAGCCTTCACCCCGCCGCCCAAAGTCATGTCAGCGGTGGTCCATATCGTGCCCGAAACGCAACCCGGTACAGTGACATGTGCGTCCATCGAACGCCTAACTGCCGCCGCCTTTGGTCAGCGTAGAAAGATGATGCGGCAGAGCGTTAAGGGCGTTCCCGGTGCGCTGGCGGCGTTGGCGACATTGGGCATCGATGAAACACGGCGAGCAGAAACACTAACCGTTAGCAATTTCGTGGCAATTGCGCGGCTGGTTTAGTTTACTTTACCCACAGTCGCGACGGGACGCGGTGTCACCGTTTGTGCGGACATTGCTGGACCAGTGGCATTGCGCTCGATCGCGGCAGCAAGCGAAACCTGCTCAGGGCAGGTCGCGAGACACAACGTCCGGACCTTCGCAAGATTTTCCTTTGCCTTTGTGACGGCCCCTTTGGCAACAAGCGCCTCGCCCTGCCCTGCGAGCGCGACAATGTCGTTTGGCTCGATCAGCAACGCCTCACGATAAAGACGGATCGCCTTGCCCGGTAGCCCCTGTTTCTTCGCGACGTCGGCAAGAGCAAGAAACGCCGAACGATTCTTTGGATCCACAGCCAACGCGCTTTCCAGCGCATCAGTCGCTGGCTCATAACGACCAGCGGCGGCTTCGGACTGCCCCATTTTCGTGAGCAACATGGAGCGAGCGTCAATCTGATTATCCGGGCGCTGGCTATGACTGACGCTCGACACCGTCGCAAAGAGAACAGCAATCGCAATCGCGGGGGGCGTTAGGCGCATCAGGGTCTCCATAAACATTGATGGCACAGAGTTAGCACGCCCGGATAAGTCGCGCGACGAAAAAACCATCCGTCTTGTCACGCGACGGCGTTAGCGTGCGCGCGTTTTCCAGCATCCATCCGCTTTGGTGACGAAGAAAAGCATCGACCTGTGCCTGTCCCTCTTCACCGATGAGCGAACAGACGGCATAGACAAGTGCACCACCGGGTTTGACCAACGTGGCAGCAAGATCAATCAGATAGGCTTGCAAGTCAGTCACCGCGTCAAGCCGCGCATGCGTCAGGCGCCAGCGAAGTTCAGGATTTCGACGCCAAGTTCCCGTGCCCGAACAGGGCGCATCGACCAGAACGCAATCGGCACTCTCGCGCAAATCCTCCAGTGCTTCGGTCTCGCGCTTCGGATTGAGCATCCGCGTTTGGACCGCAAAGGCGCCCGCAACCTGCGCACGCGGGATCAGGCGCGACAGCCGCCCGCGGTCCGTATCACACGCATAAAGCAGCCCCTGCCCCGCCATACCCGCCGCCAGTGCCAGCGTTTTGCCGCCTGCCCCTGCGCATAGGTCAATCACAGTTTGGCCTGGTGCGGCCTGACACGCCTCAGCGATCATCTGGCTGCCCGCGTCCTGCACTTCGATCAGGCCGTTCAATTCGGGTCGATTGGCGAGCGGAATCTTGTCGGGCAGACGCAGCCCGTTCGCTGTACCGTCAATCGGTTCGGCGCCCTTCAGCATTGGTAAAACTGCATCGCGCGACGTCTTCAGCGTGTTGACGCGAAGGTCGAACGGGGCGCGCTCAAGGAGCGCCGCATGCTCTTCCTCAGGGATGATTCGCGCGAGCCAGCCCGGCAAAAGACTGGGCACTGCAGGGCGCTCCGACGCGCCGATGGCCGGTGGCCCATGTGTCGACCCATCGAACAATGCTGTCAGTTCGGTATCGTCCGCTGCCAAGCCAAGCATTGCCGCGCGGCCTGATTTGGGCACATCGCCAAAAGTGCGGATCGCGCGATAGATCAGGTCGCGGACTGCACGCCGATCACCCGATCCCGCAAAGCGCCGCGTCTTGAACCAGTTAGCGATTATCGTATCCGCCGCAGCCCCATTATCCCGAACCGATGCGATGATCAGATCGAGGATTTCGATGCTAGACTGAACCCGGGCTGCGGGCGTCACAGAAACATTGTCATTGTGTCGGGTAATTCGGGGCTTCGCGGGTGATCGACACATCATGGACATGGCTTTCGCGGAGGCCAGCCCCCGTGATCCGCACGAACTTTGCACGCGCCTGAAGGTCCGTTATCGTCCGCGATCCCGTGTAACCCATCGCTGCTTTTACACCGCCGACAAGCTGGTGAATCACGTCACGCGCTGGCCCCTTGTAGGCGACCTGACCTTCAATCCCTTCGGGCACCAGTTTCAGCTGATCCTTGATGTCCTGCTGAAAATAGCGATCCGCCGAACCGCGCGCCATCGCGCCGACAGACCCCATCCCACGATAGGATTTATAGCTACGCCCCTGATACAGGAAAATCTCACCTGGTGCTTCGGTCGTGCCCGCCAGCAAGGACCCGACCATCACGGTCGATGCGCCGCCCGCCAGTGCCTTTGCCAGATCGCCCGACGTGCGCAGCCCGCCATCGGCAATCACCGGAATGCCCGACTTTGCGGCTTCATCGGCTGAGTCCATGATTGCCGTAAGCTGCGGCACGCCCACGCCCGCGACCACGCGCGTCGTGCAGATTGATCCCGGCCCGATGCCGACCTTAATCCCGTCCGCGCCTGCGTCAATCAAAGCGCGCGTTGCTGCTGCCGTCGCGACATTCCCGGCGACGATCTGCACCGAATTGCTGAGCTTGCGGATGCGTTCAACGGCGGCGGAGACCATGCTCGAATGGCCATGCGCGGTATCAACAACAATCAAATCGCATTCGGCATCGATCAGTGCTTCAGTGCGCTCGAACCCCGCATCCCCCGTCGTTGTTGCCGCCGCGACGCGCAAACGCCCCGTGCCATCCTTGGTGGCGTTAGGATAGGTCACAGCTTTTTCGATGTCCTTGACCGTAATCAACCCGGTGCAGCGGAAATCGCTATCGACCACCAGCAGCTTTTCAATGCGGCGTTGATGCAACAGGCGCTGTGCCTCTTCCTGAGTCACGCCTTCTTTGACCGTGGCAAGGTTCTGACTGGTCATCAGCTCGCTGACTGGCTGTGCAGGATTGCCCGCAAAGCGCACATCGCGATTGGTGAGAATGCCAACGAGCTTGCCCGACGCTTCGACCACGGGAATCCCTGAAATCCGGTGCCGCGCCATAATCTCACGCGCGTCTGCCAGCGTCTGTTCAGGACGGATGGTGATTGGGTTGACGACCATGCCGCTTTCAAAGCGCTTCACCTGTCGCACTGCCGCCGCTTGTTCTTCGACCGACAGGTTGCGATGAAGCACCCCGATCCCACCCAGTTGTGCCATGACAATCGCCATGTCTGCTTCGGTCACGGTGTCCATCGCCGACGACAATATAGGGATATTAAGCGAAATACTTTTAGTCAGCTGCGTTCGCGTGTCAGCCTGACTAGGCAGGACATCACTCGCGCCGGGCTGAAGCAGCACGTCATCAAAAGTCAGTCCGAGGGGAATATCCATAGCCAGAAAAGCGCCTGTTGCGAGTCGTGGCGGTTCATGTAACCGCACGACCCGCAATGCGCCAGCGCCACCCTTTTTATCAGATTTGCGCTACTTCTTTCCGAACAACCCGCCGATCATACCGGTGATGTCATTGAGCGGGTTACCGTCGCCATCGCGGTCGATCATCGAGGCAAAACTCGCGAGAGAGCCTTCGCCACCAATTTGTCCGATGATTTCCTGCAACTTGTCCGTCGGGAGGCCGGTTGACGCTGCCGCTGCGGCAACCGTATCGCCCGGCTCGGCATGCGCCTGCCCCAGCGCCGCAACCGCTCCTTGCGCCTGCTCAGGTGTCAGGCCAACTTTGGTTGCGAGGTTCGCGATATCGACATGCTCCGAAATTTTGCCGAGCAATCCATCAAGCATTCCCATAATCTATCTCCTTCAAACGCCCCATATCGGAGCATAGCCGATCCAGCATCAGCGTGCGAACTTGCCCGCCATGCCGATAATATCATCGAGCGGATTGCCGTCGCCATCCATGTCGAGCATCGAGCCGAGGCCACCGAGCATGCCGCCCGATTGTGGTGCCGCCTGCTGGCCACCGCCACCCATGATCCCACCAAGGACATTGCCAAGTATCCCGCCAAGACCACCGCCCGAATCCTGCGCCGGAGCCGCCTGAGCTCCGCCTGCATGGTTCGCCATATAACCGGCCACCGCCATTGCGATGAGCGGCAGCATTTTCTTGAGCAAATCGCCCGAAATGCCCGTCTTCGCTGACGCATCGTCAGCAACTGTGCGACTGACGTCTTTCGATCCAAAAATCTGACCTAGAACGCCGTTTCCTGCGTCGACATTGCTGGGGCCAGCGCCAAGCACGCTCGCCAGCAATCCGCCGCCGCCCATACCGCCGAGCATCCCGATCAAGCCACCAAGCCCTTCGGGTTGCGCCTGTGCCTGTCCTTTGAACCCGCCGAGAATTGCCGGAAGCAACGCTGCTGCGCCCGTTGCCGCTGTGCCTTCATCAACGCCGAGTTCGCGCGCAATTGCACCAATGCCGCCCGCTTGACCCAAAATATCCATCATATTCATCGACAGTTTCCTTTATGAAGTTTTATGCAGCTTTCGGCGCCGACTGACGGACGCCTTCATCGACATGATCAGCGAATTCTTCAAAATTATCAATGAACTGACTGACGAGCTTTTTCGCTGTTGCATCATAATCAGTTTTATCGACCCACGCTTCGCGCGGATCGAGCATGTTGCTGTCAACGCCGTCCACCGACACGGGCACTTTGAACCCGAAATTTGGATCCGTGCGGAATTCGGCGTTGTTGAGGCTGCCGTCGAGCGCCGCATTCAGTAACGCACGCGTCGCCTTGATCGGCATGCGCTTAATGCCCGGCATTGTCGCTTTGCCGCCCGTCCACCCCGTATTAACTAGCCAGCAGGTCACGCCACCCTTAGCAATGCGTTCCTTGAGAAGGTTGCCATATACGCTGGGGTGACGCGGCATGAACGGTGCACCGAAGCAAGTCGAGAAAGTCGCTTCGGGCTCAGTGACACCGATTTCCGTTCCCGCAACGCGCGCCGTGTAGCCAGACAGAAAATGATACATCGCCTGATCAGGCGTCAGCTTTGCTATGGGGGGCAGCACGCCGTAAGCATCCGCCGTAAGCATGATGATGTTTTTGGGCACGGGGCCAAGATTATGCTCGCTGCAATTCGGAATGAAATCAATTGGATATGACCCGCGGCTATTCTCCGCTAGCGACGCATCGTCGAAATCGAGTTCGCGCGTGACGGGATCAATCAGAACATTTTCAAGCACGGTGCCAAAACGCTTACTGGTTGCGAAAATCTCGGGCTCGGCCTCAGCGGACAAGCGAATCATCTTGGCGTAACAGCCACCTTCGAAATTGAAGACCGCTGTGTCGGACCAACCATGCTCGTCATCACCGATCAAAGTCCGCGAGGCATCAGCACTGAGCGTTGTCTTGCCCGTGCCCGACAGGCCAAAGAAGACCGCCGTGTCGCCATTCGCGCCGATATTTGCCGAACAATGCATGGGCATAACGCCTTGCAGCGGGAGTTTGTAATTGAGGATGCCGAACACCGACTTCTTCATTTCACCAGCATAAGCAGTGCCGCCGATCAGGATCAGTTTCTCGGTGAAATTCACCGCAATAACAGTTTCGGAGCGGCAGCCGTGGCGCGCGGGATCGGCGCGGAAGCTCGGCAAATCAATAATCGTGAATTCGGGCATGAAGGCCGCAAGATCAGCCAGTTCGGGACGCACCAGCAGCGTGCGGATAAAGAGGCTGTGCCACGCTAATTCGGTGATGACACGAACGTTGACGCGATATTCAGGCTGCGATCCGCCAAACAAATCCTGGGCGTAGAGTGTTTCTTTCGCCGCGAGCGCTTCCATGAAATCGGCCTTAAGGACCGCGAAATGGGCGGGTGTCATCGCGACGTTGGTTTTGCCCCACCAGATCGAGCTTTCGGTTTCCGCATCACGGACGAAATATTTGTCCTTGGCCGACCGCCCGGTATGCTGCCCGGTGGCAACAACGAGCGGGCCTTCCTTCGCGAGTACCCCTTCGCCATTGCGGATTGCCTGCTCGTACAGCGGGGCCGTCGTCAGGTTCCAGTGAACGGCGGCTTTGGTCGATATGCCTTGGTCGGCAAGCGTGAAATTGGGGGCACGATCGGCCACGATAAACTCTCCAATGTGATAAACTTTGCGGCTTGCGACCCGCATGACATACGTATGCAAGAGCGCTTAGGCGGCAGTTTCAAAAGCGTCAAATGGCGTCCGGTTGCTGCGCTTGGGTGCTTGCATTAGAATGGGACATTGTGAACGCTACCATTGCCCTTGTTGATGACGACCGCAATATTTTGACGTCGGTGTCGATTGCCTTGCAAGCTGAGGGATTTCTGACGCGCGTTTACGCCGACGGTGAAGCGGGATTGAAGGCGCTGCTTGATAATCCGCCCGATCTGGCGGTTTGCGATATTAAAATGCCACGCCTTGATGGGCTCGAATTGTTGCGACGACTGCGCGAGAAGTCCTCGTTACCCGTTATTTTTCTGACGTCGAAAGATGATGAACTGGACGAAGCGCTTGGCCTTGCGCTCGGTGCGGACGATTATATCGCGAAGCCGTTTTCGCAGCGCCTGCTGATTGCGCG
>JAYTWA010000072.1:0-1883 GCA_043743675.1 Sphingomonadales bacterium | reverse complement strand
ATTTCGCACTCGCCGCCAGAGGCTGCGCATTGACCCGAACAGCTTCGATGTTTGACGGCATATCTGCATCGGCAAGCTGCAATGTAGGCATCATCGTCTGTTGCGGCACATCGTTGGGACGTCTGGCCACAGGCGTTACTTCCTGCAGAATGTAAGCAAAGCCAGTTGACGCATGATCAACGGTCAACCCCGCACTTACGTTGAGCTCGGGTGTTGGCATGATGCCGATTGCAGGCGCGGTAATCATGGCTTGATCCTGACCATGGGAACAACCGACTTTGCCTCGCGCCGTCGCATATCGACGTGGTCACATGCACGGTGAATGTCGATGGCGGCGTCAAGCGCACGGATCGCTGCTTTGCGTTCGATGGCCGCGTGCTGGCGTTCGGCAAATGCAATTTCCGCGCGGTGTCGCGCTAGCGCGCCAGCTGCACGCATTCGTTCGGCAAGTTCGAGTTGGGCCGCCAACGTAGCGCCTACCGCGAAACCCTCGTCGGGCGCCAATGTGCATGTGGCCCGCTCGATCCGGTCAACAAGCGATGCATGGTCCGCAGCGCGTCCAGCACTTTCTGCGAACGCGCCCGATGCCATACGACTGGTGACGCGGCGCACTTTAATCAGCTTGGCGAGCCGCGATGTCATGCGCCAAACTCTGTAATGAGCCGCGACACAGCACTGGGTGCATCCTCATGCGTGTTCACCGGCTGTGATAGAAAATCGAGGATGTCCGCCCGTACCTCAAGCGCCTCGTCAATGATCGGATCCGCGCCTGCGCGATAGGCGCCCATCAACACGAGGTCGCGGTTTTCCTCGGCAACTGCCCATAACCGTCGAACACGCGACGCTGCGGCTTTGTGCTCGGGTGACGCAATATCTGCCATGACACGGCTCAGCGAACGGCCAATATCAATCGCCGGAAAAACACCCTGTTCGGCCAGGGATCGCGAAAGGATAATATGTCCATCAGCAATTGCGCGTGCGGCATCGACAACCGGATCATCGACATCATCACCGTCAGCCAGCACCGTATAAAGCGCCGTAATTGATCCCCCTGTCGCCGCTTCATTGCCACATCGTTCAAGCAACGCCGGGATCAACGCCAAAGCGGAGGGCGGATACCCTTTCATTGTCGGTGTCTCGCCAGTGCCCAGCCCCAATTCACGCTGCGCATGAGCAACGCGCGTCAGGCTATCGATGATCAGGAGGACATTTTTGCCCTGTTCGCGGAAATATTCGGCAATCGTCGTGGCACGCTGGGCCGCGCGAATACGCAGCAATGGTGACCTGTCGCCAGGCACAGCGACTGTGATCGTATGGCGATGCGCGTTGCTCGCCCGGGTGGCCTCGACAAAATCGACAATCTCGCGGTTGCGCTCACCGATCAGGCCAACAACAACCACGTCGGCGTTCGCCCCGTCAATCATCTGGCGGATCAGCATTGATTTACCGACGCCTGACCCTGCCGCGAGAATAACGCGCTGCCCACGTCCCAAAGTCATTAGTGCATCAATGGCGCGAACGCCTGTGCAAAAAGCCGTCCTAACGGCACTGCGCCCCAGAGGATTACCAATAACCCCGCGAACATCGCGCATGGACTCCGCAAAAACCGGACCCAAGCCATCAATCGGATGACCCACGGCATCGATGACCCGCCCGAGCAGCGCATCGCCAACCCGCGCGCTTAACGACGATGGACGCATCACGACCCGCGCCCCGTGCCGAGGTGATGCATCGGCTTGCAATGCGATCAGAATGGCTTCGTCGCCATCAAAACCAACAACTTCAGCGGCGATCCTATCATCAACGATCGCACCAGTGCCAAGGGCGCATCGAAAACTGCTGACAATCAGAAACGGGCCACGCACCCCCGTCAGCCGCCCGAC
>JAYTWA010000071.1:0-6877 GCA_043743675.1 Sphingomonadales bacterium | reverse complement strand
GCAAGCCGGATCGGACCATATTTCGCGGCCTCCGCAGGCCAAAGCCCATCGCCAAAGCCGGTATCCCCCGAAAACATCACATTACCGCCGGGCATCGTGATGACAAAGCTGGACCAGAGCGCACGGTTGCGATCAACGCCCCATCGGCTGCCCCAATGGTGATTGCGCGTCACGATGACATCAACGCCGGGCTTGACCGAAACCCGCCTGCCCCAATCGCGCGAGACTGCCGTTATCCCGGCATTTTGCATGACGGTTTCATTACCAAGACTGGTCACGATTAGTGGCTTGTCACGGTCCCAAAGTTTCTTGAGCGTGCCCAGATCCATATGGTCGTAATGATTATGACTGACGATCACGACGTCAATTTTGGGCAGGTCATCAAAGGCGATACCGGGGATTGCCACGCGCTTTGGCCCAATCCCAAATGGCCCCGCGCGCTCCGCATAAATCGGGTCTGTCAGAATGTTGAGACCGTTTGACTGGATGAGAACAGTCGCATGGCCAATCCACGTTGCATACATTTTGGCCGGGTCCACTTTGTCGACGCAGCGTTTCCAGTTTTCGGCAATGCGCGGATTGATGACGGGGCAGGGGGTTGCTTCAGCAGCACCATAGCCTTGTTTGATGGGCACGCTGTCGGGCCACGGCGGTCGCCCGTCGCTTCCGGTGATATAGCGGATCAGGAAATTACCACGACTTCCACCCGTTGGCGGCGCAAATGTATCTTCCTTATCGGGATTGAAAAACCGCTCGCCATTGTAATGACCGCTATCGGGTCCCGCATAATAAACCCGGTCAAGGAAAGGTGGCACAATGATGATGAGCGAACACAAACCGACTGTCAGGAACAACAGCCCGATGCCGAGGTTACGGATTACCCTGCCAAAAACAGTCTTCATTATTTCCTCATCGCTCGCATTCCGCGCATAGTCGAGTTTCGCTTCAAGAAAAGGTCCGATTCCCATGCGCGTCGAAATCGATGTCGTGCTTGATTATGATTTGCCCGAGCCGCACGATGTGCTGCTTCAGGTCGAAGTTGCGCAAATGGCGGACCAGCGCATCATTGGCGACAAGCTGACGGTATCCTCGCCCGAACGGCTCCGCCCCGTCGAAGGCAATGAAGCCGTCGGGCAGCGCACATGGGCGGCTGGTGTCGGCCAGTTTCACGCACATTACAGCGCGATTGTCGAAATCGACCGGGTCGTGACTGCCATCGAAGGGTTGTCTGCCGCTGATGCGCGCGACCTGCCCGCACTGGTTGTCCCCTATTTGTTGCCCAGCCGTTACTGCGAGAGTGACAAGTTCGAAGCCTTTGTCGCTGATGAATTTGGCCAAACCGTTGGCGGTAACAAAATAATGGCAATGCGAGACTGGGTTGCCGGTCATTTGTCTTATGTCTCGGGTGCATCCAATGGTGACACAACGGCGTCCGATACATTTGTCCAGCGACAGGGCGTCTGCCGCGACTATGCGCATTTGCTGACCAGTTTTGCCCGCGCTTCTGCGATTCCTGCGCGGATTGTGTCGGCCTATGCGCCCAATGTGACACCGCCCGATTTCCATGCTGTTGTCGAAGTCTGGCTTGAGGACGCCTGGCATCTCGTTGATGCAACGGGCATGGCAAAGGCGGAGGAGATCGTCCGGATCGCCGTGGGGCGCGATGCCACTGACATTGCGTTCATGACGGTATTCGGCACGGCGACCTTTCGAAACCAGAGTGTCCTTGTTACGCGCCTATGAAGGCTGGACAGCCGCGCAGGGGCCGCATAAGAGCGCGACGTCTCATGACGAAGATGCCCGGGTAGCTCAGTTGGTAGAGCATGCGACTGAAAATCGCAGTGTCGGCGGTTCGAACCCGTCCCCGGGCACCACCACAGCCCTGACATACCGACCATAGCAAATATGTCACAATCAGAAACATTTTCACGGAAATTGCTCTGATAAGCGCGGCATTTATTTACATAGTGTCAAAGCATTGCCATTCTGCAATCGATGACAAAAGTTGCGGGCATATCGTTTCCGCACGGAAGTATCGGGGAGCATCAATAATGCGATCAAATATCAAGACCGCTGTGCGCGGCAGCCTGCTAGCATCCGTTGCACTGGTTTCAGTGCCGCTCGCACCCAGCATTGCGCATGCGCAAACCGTTGAAGCTGCGGACGAAGCCAAGGAAATCGTCGTCATCGGCACGCGTCGCACTGACCGTTCGGTTACGGATTCGGCATCGCCCGTCGATGTAATTAGCGCCGTCGAACTGGGTTCGCAGCCTGCTGCGAATATGCTCGACGCGGTCAAGAACCTCGTCCCGTCTTTCTTTGTCAGCCAGAACACGATTTCTGACGCATCGTCGTTTGTGCGCGCACCATCACTGCGCGGTTTGCCCGCCGATAACATCCTCGTGATGTTGAATGGTAAGCGTTACAACCGTTCAGCACTGGTCCAAGTCTACAGCGGCGGTGATACCGCGCTGGGCTTCGGCTCGCAGGGTGCCGACATTTCGGCGATTCCTTCAATCGCGATTAAGAGCCTTCAGGTTCTGCGCGATGGTGCGACAGCACAATATGGTTCGGACGCCATCGGCGGCGTGTTGAACTACGGGTTGCGCGACGATGCGGGCTTCGAGCTTCAGGCGCGTTATGGTCAATATTATGACAATGGCGACGGCAAGAGCAAGCAGATCGCGGGTAATGTTGGCTTCAAGCTGGGCGATGCCGGTTTCATCAATCTGTCGGCTGAATACACCAAGGACGGCCAGACAAGTCGTGGCGCGACGCGTCCGATTGCGGTTGAGTTCGCGCGCCTCAATCCGACGCTGGCGGCACAGCTTCCGAATTTCCCCGGACCCGTCCAGATCTGGGGCTCATCCCCCAGCGAAGGTTACAAGCTGGTCCTGAATTCGGCATTTGATGTTTCAGCAAACAGCAGCCTCTATTTCTTTGCCAATGTCGCGCACAGCAAGGCGAACCAGAGCTTTAACTATCGTTCGCCGATCAGTGCACCGGTTCCGCTCGCCATCAACAATGGCACGGGAACACCGGCAACCGCGAGTCCTGGTCGCAACGGATCATTCAGCCATCCTGCCTATCTCACGAAGTGTCCGACCACGGGCGTTACCGGCTGCCCCGTAGGTGGTTTCGTCAAGGATACTAACGTCTATAATTTCTCGACGCTGTATCCGGCGGGCTTCACGCCGCGCTTCATCGGCAAGACCGATGAAGCAACCGGCACGATCGGTTACAAGGGAAAGACCGACGGCGGGTTCACCTATGACCTGTCGGGAACGTTGGCGCGCAATTCACTCGACCTGTCGATGACGAACTCGCTCAACCAGTCATTTGGTCCGCAGAGTCAGACCAGCTTTGAATTCGGCAAGCTGATCCAGACTGAACTCAACGCCAACCTCGATCTGACCTATGCCGTTGAAGCTGGCCTCGCCAGTCCGATCACGTTTTCGGCCGGTGCAGAATATCGGCGTGAAAAATATGAACAAACGCAGGGCGATTTGCAGTCTTATGCAGCTGGACCCTTCGCTTCGCAGGATCTGTATGTTCAAACCGGGCCAACGACCTATGCGCGTGACACAGTCACGCCGACGGTCAATTTCAACCCGGCGGCAAGTGGCTACGGCGGCACATCAAGAGCCAAGACGCTTAGCCAGAGCAACGTATCAGTTTATGTCGGTGCCGAAGTCGACTTGACCGAAGCGTTGTCCGTTGGACTGGCCGGCCGTTACGAGAATTATAATACGTTTGGTGGCACGTTCGTTGGCAAGATCAATGCCATTTACAAGGTATCCGATGCGTTTTCGCTTCGCGGCACCTTTGGCACCGGCTTCCACGCACCATCGCCCGGCCAGAGCAATACTGAAATCCTGACGACGAACTTCGTGGCGGGCAATCAGGTTCAGACCGGAACCTACACCGTCGATGATCCGATTTCGAAATTTTATGGTTCAGTGCCACTGACCCCTGAAAAATCGACAAACTTTGGTTTGGGCGTTGTCATCAAGCCAAGCAATGCCTTCACGCTGACAATCGATGGCTATTCGATCAAGGTGCGTAATCGCATCGGGATCACACAGCCATTTGTTGTGACACAGGCAAACATCAACGCATTGCCTGCGCTCGCAACAGTTGGTGTTGGTGGTAACGTCAACTATTTCACCAACGGGTTCGACACAACGACCGAAGGTGTTGACGTGGTCAGCAGCTATCGCACTGGATTTGGCGATGCAAAATTGAACCTGACGCTTGCTTATAATTATAACAAGAGCAAGGTTACGCGATCGGTTGCGGGCGTCATCAGCGCAGCGCAGATTTCGGACATTGCGAACTTTGCGCCAAAGCACCGGATCATTGGTTCGGCCAATCTTGAACTTGGTGATTTCACGCTGAATGCACGCGGCAACTATTACAGCTCGTGGAGTGTGGAACAGGATTATCCAGGCCAGAAGTTCGGTGCCAAGGTCACGGCTGATCTTGATGCAAGCTATACGTTCATGGAGCATTATACGCTGACAATTGGTGCGAATAATTTGTTCAACACAAAGCCAGACCGGATTGCGCCGTCGACGTCAAATCCGATTTTTGCACTCACCAACAGCACGGCTGACGGTCAGATATACCCGCGTTCGGGTGGTCCGTTCGGGATCAACGGCGGCCTTTGGTATGCGCGTCTTCGCGTGAAATACTAAACACTGGCAGCGTCCTTGGGCGCAGCGTAATTTGAAAGGCCGGTTGCCGCGACAGCTTCTGTCGTTGGCAATCGGCTTTTTTCATTTTGGCGTTCCTACTTGAGGGTGCGCGGGGCGGGTGTTAGCGTTCGGCTATGCATATTTCCCACGATCCAGCAGCCACTGCAGCAGAACATATTAGTTTCGAACAATTTCTTGCAGTCGATATACGTGTCGGCTGTATCTTGACGGCATCGCCGATCGCCGGAGCGCGTAAGCCCGCGTTCAAGTTGAGTATCGATTTCGGCGCAGTGATCGGTATCAAAACGTCATCAGCGCAAATCACTGAGCATTATACGCCCGACACGCTGGCCGGGCGCATGGTCGCTGCGGTCGTCAATTTTCCGCCGCGTCAGATTGGCAAGACCATGTCCGAAGTCCTCACACTGGGCTTCCCTGACGAAAAAGGTGCCGTTGTGCTGTTCGCGCCCGACCAAAAAGTGCCACTCGGCGGGCGGCTGTTCTAATCGGTCGCCTGCTGACGCTACCCAACCCTGAATCGGTTGACAGCCATAGTCCCCTCGCTTATCGGCATTCTTCCCGTGAGTGGCATATTGCTGCCCGCGTCACTCGTTTTGAAGAAGAGTTCAGGCCCATGTTCGCAATCGTGCGCACGGGCGGCAAGCAGTATCGCGTTGCCGCCGGAGACAAAATCGTTGTTGACCGCATGGACGGCGAGGCAGGCGCGCGAATCGCGCTGGGGGACGTGTTGTTTACCAGTGAGGGTTCCGCCAAGGGTTTGACCGTCGCGGCAGAAATCATCGCGCAGGCGAAGGCCGAAAAGGTTATCGTCTTCAAAAAGAAGCGCCGTCACAATTACCGCCGCAAGAACGGTCATCGTCAGCAGCATACGATCCTGAAAATTATCAGCGTCGGCGCCTCGGAAGAAAAAAAAGCGGCCCCAAAGAAGGAAGCTGCGCCAAAGATTGAAGCTGCGACTGAAGCCGTCGCACTTACAGCGCCTGCCGAGCAGGCAGCTGCCCCCAAAAAAGCAGCAGCGCCTAAAAAGCCTGCGGCCACAAAGGAGTAACCAGCCATGGCACATAAAAAGGCAGGTGGTTCAACCCGCAACGGTCGCGATTCTGCAGGCCGTCGTCTGGGTGTAAAGAAATTCGGCGGCGAACATGCGCTTGCCGGCAACATCTTGATTCGTCAGCGTGGTACTCGTGTGTGGCCGGGTCGTAATGTTGGCTGTGGCAAGGATCACACGCTGTTCGCGCTTGCCGAAGGTCGCGTCGCTTTCCACGAAGGCAAGCAAGGCCGAAAATATGTCTCGGTTGATCCGATCATGATGGCTGCCGAATAGCGGGTGGTCCGATTTACGGGTCACCAATCGGGTGACCCGAAGATATGTTACGGCAGATCGTAGGGAGTAAGGGTCACCCCCGAGCTCCCTTTTTTATATCTCCTTAGAACAGTGTCACGGACCCGTCGTTAACGCGGGTTATGGATGCCCTTGGAGAGATGATAATGTTCGCAAGAACCGATCGATTGTTGCTGCGGCCCGGCTGGGTCGAGGATGCACCGGCGCTGACGGATGCTTTTGCCCGCGAGGCCGTCACGCTGAAACTGGCAACGGCGCCTTGGCCCTATTCAGTCAAAGACGCTGAAGCCTATCTGGGTCGCGACCGCAAAGCTGGTGAAGCCGATCTGCTGATCTTTCAAAGGACGATGGGGGCACCACGCTTGATTGGCGGTATTGGCCTTGTTGACCGCGAAGGTGAACTGGAACTCGGCTATTGGATCGTTCCTTCGCATTGGGGTCTGGGCTTTGCCACCGAAGCCGGACACGCCGTCATCGCGATGGCACGCGACACGCTGCGGCTTGACCACCTGGTTTCCGGCTATTTCACTGACAACCCTGCCTCGGGCCGCGTATTGGGTAAGCTTGGGTTCGCCCAAACCGGCAGTGAAATGCGTGGCAGTAAAGCATGCGGCCATGACGTGCGCTGCATCACGCTGGCGCTCGACCTGCATCCGATGGCGCTGGCGGCATGATGTCATGATCTTTAAGCACTTGCTTGCGCTCGCTGTCCCTTGGTCTTAGATGCACAACTTCGGTCGGGACGTAGCGCAGCCTGGTAGCGCATCACACTGGGGGTGTGGGGGTCGCAGGTTCGAATCCTGTCGTCCCGACCAAT
>JAYTWA010000070.1:0-5207 GCA_043743675.1 Sphingomonadales bacterium | reverse complement strand
GCCGCGACGGTCGTGTCCTTGAGCAGCATCTGCTGCGATGCCTGAGCGGCGTTTACCAGCACATCGAGCTTGCCGAATGTCTTGACCGCAAGATCGATAATCCCCGGAAGGGCGTCCCGATCAGCCAGATCAACCTGATGAAACAGAACATTGCCGCCCAGTGCCTGCAATTCAGCCTCGCATGCCTTGCCGGTATCGGCATCACGATCAACGATCAACACGGCCGCTCCAGCTTTTACAAAGGCAGTCGCCACGCCCTTGGCGACACCGCGACCCGCTCCGGTGACAATTGCTGCCTTGCCCTCCAACACACGCATTTTATGCTCCTTGCCTATGGTTCGATATCCGCTGCGGGATAGTCGATATAGCCAAGGCGATCATCGCCGTGGCCGGTGTAAAACGTATTCCGATCAGCCCTGGCCAGCGGCAAGTCGTTTTGAAAACGATTGACCAGATCAGGATTGGCAATGAAAGCATAGCCGAACGATACGGCATCAGCCTTGCCGCCAACCAGCAGTTGCTCGGCTTTTTCCTGCGTCAGACCACAATTTTCGATCACCGCGCCGGTCCAGTTTGCCCGCACCAATTCAAGCGGATCAAAGTCTTTGTTCGGCACATGAATCAAGTGGACGTAAGCCAAGCCCATTCCATTCACCGCGCCCAGCAATGTCGCATAAGTTTCGGCGGGATCGGCATCGGCCATGCCATTCATCGTGATCCCGGGGCAAATGCGGAACCCCACCCGGCCCGGGCCGATGGCCTTGGCCATTGCCGCCAGCACCTCAACCACAAAACGAATCCGATTCTGCGCGCTGCCGCCGTATTGATCGCTCCGCTGGTTGCTGTTCGATGAGAGGAACTGCATCGGCAGATAGCCACTGGCACAGTGCAGCTCTACGCCATCAATCCCGGCGCGGCGGGCATTGCGTGCAGCGGCGGCATATTCCGCAACCACTGCCGCGATCGCGTCGCTGGTCAATGCTTGCGGGATGTCCGCAGGCTGCGGCACACCGTCCGGGCCGGGGATGAGATCGGGACAGGCGATTTGGGAGGGCGCGACGGTATCAGCCAATTGGTCTTTATTGGCGCGAACGCTGGCACGGCCGCAGTGCATGATCTGCATGACCAGCCGCCCGCCTTCGGCATGAACTGCATCGGCAACCGTAGCCCAGCCTTCAATCTGGGCATCGTTGTGAATGCCCGGTGTGCGCCAATACCCTTTGCCTGCGGGCGATGGCTGTGTCCCTTCGGAGATTATCAATCCCGCCGATGCGCGTTGACGGTAGTATTCCGCCATGATTTCCGTTGGTGCATCCCCCGGACCCGCCCTGTCACGGGTCATCGGTGCCATGACTATGCGATTGGAAAGTTCCAGATCGCCGAGCATGACAGGCGAAAAAATACGGCGCATGGCCCGTGCCCCTCCAAGCGAAATCAGCGCCAGAACGTTAGGCGTGATCCAAGGGGATTGCAAGGATTTGCGTAAACAAATACATTAATATTTACGCAAATGATCATGGCAGCTATGATATTCATGCCACACACGCGGGATCAAGCGGATTTTTCCACTAAACGAATTCTGCCGATGCCGTCGCCGTATCGGCCATCCGCACACCCTTAACGCCCAGCGATTCGCGTGCCGCATCGGGCGTCATTTCAAAGACATCCTCATAGCGCATCATGGCAAGCGGAGCGGATTCGCGGCCAACTTTTGCGCCGCGTTCAATTGTTTCCTGCACCACCAGCCAGGTCTGCGGATAGTGTAGTACAGCGCGGGTAATGATCCGCGTTGAAGCCAATATTGAGAACACGGAAAGCTCACCCGCCAACTCCGGGCTCATATGCACGAACAGGTTGGTCAGCCGCATGTAATAGGGCACCAGTTCGCCGATAAAATCAAAGCCGCCGCCACCCAGAATGTGCTCCAGATCATGCGTCTGCCCAGCCCGGAGCTGGAAAAATTCAAAATCGTTCTTCGGCGCATAGGGCGGGACGATTTCGACCTGAAGATTGTTGTCGATCAACTGGGCGTGGAACAATCCGCCCACAGTATCGGGCGCATAGTGCTTCAAATCCTCACGCTTGAAGGTCGAGACAAAGCCTTCGCGAAACCAGGCGTCCAACGCCGGATTCTTCGCCCGCTCGGCAGCGAACAGCCTGTTGATATGGTCCGTGTCCTGCACCTCGCGCAGGATCTGGATTAGCTGGATCGAATCCGAAGGTGTCGGAACGTCGGGCCCGTTGCGCCGCAATAAGTGGGTGGAAACCCAGTCACGAATGCGCGGATCATCAAGATAGCGCGACGAGCTGACCAGTACGGAGCTTTCCGTCTCGACGCTGCGAATGCCCTTCATCAGGTAGGAATAATCGTTCACCCTAATCCCCTTTCGCGCGATCGATTTTCGCCGCGCAGTTCCTTTGCCATCGCGCTTGGCACTGGCACCGGGAACCGCAGCAGCATTTGCGCCATGCCTTTTGCTGCCGGATCCAGCCGTGTGCTAGCGTTAATGCCGCCGAGCAACGCATCATGCACGACAAAGTTAAGCGCGTTAAGACCCGGAGCCTCGAAGCAATCAACGCGCGGCGCCTGGCCATCCGGCCCCAGATGGCGATACCACGCGCCGATGGCCTGTGGAGTCAGAGCCGCTCGCAGCCAAGGGAGAAAATGCGGTTCGCGGGCGATCACAGCCACGTTGAACAGGTGCCCCTTGTCGCCGCTCCGTGCCCATGCAAGCCGCGCTAGATCGACATCGACTTCGCCGGCAACCTGCGGGACCGGCCCAGGCAGCGGACGGCTTGCGGCAACAGCACGAACCCGGCGCGGCACCGCCATAACTTCGCTGACGCCGCAGCAAGTCACCCGCGCCTGCACCTGCGCCTTGTCGAGAAGGAACAGGAATATGCCCGTCATCGGCAGCACATTGGTGGATAGGTTGATAGACGTGCCTTGCGACATCCCTGAAATCGCGGCCCATTGCTCGCGGGCAAACAGTTCCGCGCCTGTTCGATCGGGGTGATCAGCCACCAGCTTGCAGATCAATTCGCGGGAATTGCCCCCATTGCCATGCTCGCCAAAGCTCGCCTCACCGCCGATCAAAACCATATCGGTAGCAGTGAAATCAGGAAGGTTCCGCGCGCGAAGCAGAGCGCGGCCCCGGGCAAAAAGCGCATCCGCCTGCCGCAATGCCTTTTCGGCAGCGTCCTCGCCGATGATTGGCTGGTAGGCCACAGTTCGCCAACCGCAATCAAAGGTAACGCAGACCTTGTAGGTATCGGTTGGCGGCCGTCCCCGGGCACCGCTCACGCTAATCCGGTTTTCACCGACCTGTTCGAGCGACACCTGACTGAAATCGCAGCAAACATCCGCCACGATATAGTCGGCAGGATCGTTCACCTCGTAAAGCAATTGTTCCGCGACGGTGCCGACGGAAACAAGACCGCCCGTTCCTTCCGGTTTGGTCAGGATGAGAATGCCGTCAGCATGGCATTCGCCTATCGGAAAGCCGATATTCGCCCAGTCTGGTACATCGCGCCAGTCGGTGAATGTCCCGCCGGTAACCTGCGCCCCACATTCAAGAAGGTGTCCGGCAAGCGTTCCTGCGGCCAACAGATCAAAATCGTCCGCGCCCCAGCCAAATTCATGGATCAGCGGGCCAAGCACCACAGCACTGTCCACCACGCGTCCGGTTATGACGATGTCGGCACCCTTGCCGAGCGCGGCGGCAATCGGGAAGGCTCCCAAATAGGCATTGGCGCTGACGATGTCTGCGGGAAACGCTGCACCGGTGAACATGTCCCGGTGTCCGGCATCACGCAAATCATCAATCCGCCCCCGCAGATCATCGCCATCAACGAAGGCAACGGTTAGCGATAGCCCGGCATCACGGATCATTTCCTCGAGCGCCACCGCCAGTCCTGCCGGATTGACACCCCCCGCATTTGCCACAAGCTTCACGCCTTGCGCAGCAATGTCGCGCAAAAAAGGTCCGACATGGACGTTGAGGAAATCAGTGCCATATCCCAATGCCGGATTCGCCGCCTGCATCCGGCCAAATATTCCCATTGACCCTTCGGCAAGATAATCAAAGATCAGGTAGTCGAGCCGCCCCCCATGCAGCAATTGCGGGACTGAAAGTGCCGTGTCTGAAAATGACGACGTCGCCCCGCCAATCCGGACAACGCGCTTGCTTCGTGTGATTGACGTCATCGAACTTCCAAGGGTCAGGATTTGATAAGCTGCTTGCTTTATCCATGATTGGTTGTTTCATTGGCGGCGTCAAGGAGGGCCATCCGATAGGAGTTCCGTTTGTGCCAGGCCGTGCGCAGATGCGCCGGATTGGACCATTTTTCCACTGCGGCACCGCGTCCCAGGGGTAAATAGTCGCCGGAGTGCTGTGGCGATCATTTGCATCGTCAAGCACGAACCGATGTTGCGCGATGAGCCACGCTGCTCGACCGAGACATCAAAACCTTCATGGCTGCAATTGCGATCGCCGCCACCGTCGTCTGGGTGCTGTAATGAGTCCGGACCCTAAACCAAGCTTGGGTGTGGCACAGGCTCGCACGTTTTTGCCCGCACCCCAGCGTCAGTCGTTCGCCCCGATTTCGGCGAAGCGCCATGTTCCTGAGGCGTTGCGGCGGAAGATGAAGATGGTCTCGCCGCAGAAGATGCTGCGGCTGCCATCGGCCTCCACAAGCGCGGTTTCGCGGGCGAGGCAGGTTCCGATCTGTGGCATGGCTAGCCCTTGCCACAGATCAGCGAATTGCGCCGATTCAATCCGGTTTCCGCCATAGGCAAAAGGCATTTGGGTGAAGCCCTTGGCCCCTTCGCTATTGCCGGACTGGATGGCTTGGGCAAACTCGGCCTGGAAGGCGGCGAAGTCACCATTGCCGACGGGCGGCGATGGCCTGGCGGCAAGCTGCGGCGACGGTGCATTCCCGGGTGCTTGGCCCATCATCAGCCTGACGATGCGCCGTTCGCCATTCTCGGCGTCATCCGCGAACCAGACGACCTCGACTTCGCTCCCTTTGGCGAAAATGATGCGGGGCTTTCCGACATTGCTGAAGGTTGCGCCCGAATAGCCGCCACCAACGACCCATTTGAAGCGTTCGTCGCCGATATCAAAGCCTTCGCTGATCACGGTTTTGTAGGACAGACCGCTCTTGGTCCAGTCACGCGGGCGTGAAGTGATGCTCCAACTGTTGGT
>JAYTWA010000069.1:0-15394 GCA_043743675.1 Sphingomonadales bacterium | reverse complement strand
GTGTCAGCGCTGTTGGTTCTGACGCATTACTACACGCTACCCGTGACCGCATTTCAGGGCCTGATTTACCTTGCGATGCGCCCGCGCGACTTGAAGCGGACATGGCCCGCTGCCCTCGTCTTTGTGCCGGTCGCGCTCTGGATGACGGCGCACCTGCCCTTCGTGCTCAGCTATATGAAACCCGGCGTTGTATGGTTTGAAACCTTATCCGTGTCGGAAAGCTGGACCATTCCGATTATACTGATGGGCGGCAATCTGGTGATTGGCCTGTTGTTTGTTGTCATGATGCCGATGCTCGCGCGTCAGGTTGCTCACGGAATCGCAGGTAGATCCTGTGCGCCTTACAGTGCCGCTGATCTGGCAACGACCAGTGCATCAATCCTTGCAGTGCTGCTTCTGGTGGTGATCGGCTTCTTCAAACCCGTCTTTCTGCTTCGTTATCTGGTGCCCTGCATTCCGGGGCTGCTGTTCGGCGTTGCTGTCTGGACGACGGCGATGTCGCGCAAATTCTCGCTGTTCCCAATTGCTGTGGTGGGCACAGCCATCATTTATGGCGCGAACCAACTTAATTATCTCGTGCAGCATCCCGAAAAGGATTTCCGCCACAGCTTCAACTTCGACAAAGCGTCAACATGGTTGCAGCAGCAAGGCACGCGGCGACTGGTCTTTTTCTGGGATAATGTCAGCGCGTCGATCTCGACACCCGCACGAACGGGCGAGATGGGCAGCTATTTCATGCGTCGTGACGGCTGGCACGGGCCAGTGATCGTGCCGCCGATTGCAGGCCTGAAGCTCGATCCCAACGTCGCGCTTGCCGCCATCGCGACGCAGCCGGGTGATGGGCTTATCTGGGCCTATGACGAAAATGCTGGCAACGCTCAGGCGGTCAAGTATCCGCCGGTTCTGGGGATGAAAGGCGCACCCTATCAATGCCGCGATTTCGGCGGCGGTTCGATCAAGATCATCACCTGCATCCGGCGCTGATTGGTTACCGCGACACGATTTTCTTTTGCAATTCGTGAACCGGATTCGCGACTTCGGGTTCACGCCCAAAGTTGATCCGCTCGCGCTCAACCACCATTGGCCCGCGCCGCACTTGCGAATGGATCGACGTTACATATTCGCCAAGAATACCAATAAACGCGAGCTGTATCCCCGACAGGAAGAATAGCGACACAATCAACGTTGCTGTGCCGCGTGGCGCGATGCCCATTCCGAAAGCATAAGCCGCGACCGAACCCAGCGCATAGAATATGCAAAGCGCTGACAGGATAAACCCGGCAAATGTGCACAACCGCATCGGCGCATTGGTGAATGAAAAAATACCATTCATTGCCTGATCGATCAGGCGTGGCAGATTGTTTTTGGAAAGCCCCGTTTTGCGCGCTTCCCATGTGTAGGGAACGATAACACGCCGGAACCCGACCGATGCAATAATGCCGCGGATATAGGGATAATGATCGTCATGATCGACAACCGCGCGCCACACTTTGCGGTCAATCAGCTGAAATTCCCCGACGTTGACCGGAATATCGATGTCCGACAGGCCATTGACCAGCCGATAAAAGATCGCGCGACAACTGCGCAGGGCAAAACTCTCCTGCCGGTTGACGCGCGCGCCCGCGACGACTTCGACACCACTTTCCCACAACTGAACAAACTCGACGATCTTTTCGGGCGGATCCTGCAAATCAACCGCGAGGAACACAAGAACCGCATCACCGGTCGCTGCCCGCAGCGCATTGAAATTTGATCGGAACGGCCCGTAATTGCGCGCGTTCAGGATCACTTTGACCGTGGCGTCTTCAACCGCAATCGCACGGAGAATATCCTGTGTCGCATCAGTTGACGCATTGTCAGCGAAAATATGTTCACAGTCATACGCCGCCAATGGTCCATCAAATAATGCCTTCACCGCATCATAACAGGCGCGGACATTGCCTTCTTCATTGAAGCACGGTGAAATAATCGAAATGCGTTTGCGAACCGTCATGGTCTGATCCCGTTAAAAACGAACTGGCGCATCGCCACGAACGACAGAATTGTGAGAAGCGGAATAAGCAGCGCTTGCGCCATAAGTGGTGTGACGCCGGTCAACTCAAGCGCACGCAGCATCGCAACATTGACGACGCACTGCCCGGCATAAACAACCATGAAACGCGGCAGCAATGTGGTCTCGCTCGAACGGAAAACGATCCAGCCGGTCGAAGCAAAATTGAACAGCGCGCCGATCACGGTGGTTCCAATCACAGCCACAGTCGAGGGGGTGCTGGCAAGAATGAAGCCCGTGAAAATGGCATAGCCGACCAGCGTGTTGAAACCGCCGACGATCAGGAATTTGATAAACTGCCGAACTTCAGCAGCGCGGCGGACAGAGCGCAGCGCAATCATGCTGCCACCATTGCGTCAATCGTGCGCGACAGGCCATCGGCGAAACAAACGTGCGGTGCCCATCCCGTCGCGGCGCTCAACCGTGATGGGTCGCCCTGCAAATGCATGATCTGCGCGGGGCCATAGGGGATTTCACCGAACGTCAGGTCGAGGCGTGGGGAAACCTGATCACGGATCGCTTCGGCAATGTCACGTACTCTGGTTGCTTCGCCAGAACACAGATTGAACACCCCGGTCGCGTCCGAAACGGCGGCGGCAAGGATCGCATCCGCAGTATCATCAATGAACAGATAATCCCATTTCTGGGCGCCTGCTGTCATTTTGGGCGCCACCCCCGCTGCCATTTGCGCGATCAGGCTTGGGATCAGCCAATTGCCATTATCGCCGGGGCCGTACGGCGAAAACAGCCGCAGCCAGGCGAAATCCATCGCCGCATCGTTGGCGCGCTGGCGACCGAAATGATAAGCCGCAAGTTTGGCAACGCCATAGATCATCGACGGATTGGGCAAATCATCCTCGTTGATCAGCCTGTCGAAACGACCATATTCGGCCTGTGATCCGATCCCGACAAATTTGCGTGCGCCAACACGGATTGCGGCATCGACAAGGTGACTGGTGTGCCGGACATTGGCAAACTGAATATCGCCCGCGCGGGCGGGGCCGGAGACGCCTTCCCACGCGCTGTGGATGATAATATCGGGCCGTTCAGCATCGACCATCGCGTCAACGGCGGCATAGTCCGAAAGGTCGGCTGCGTAATAAGTGGCCGTTGTTCCAATCAACCGAGCCGACGCAGCGCTGCGCCCCGTGGCGACAACATCATGCCCGGCGGCAAGCGCGGCACGCACCACGGCGGCCCCGACAAATCCACCGGCACCTGTCACCAATAATTTCACTCGATTGCCCCCGCGCGTCGTCATACGGCGGATCATGAAAGATATTGGTTAACATGCTCTTTAGAAAGCGCGGCAACATCGCCCTTTTCATGGGCGCAGCGATACCAGTCGATGCTTAGCTGTAATGCCTGTTCAAGCGTAAAGCGCGGCACCCAGCCCAGTTCGCTCTCGGCCTTCGCGCAATCGAGCATCAACGTTGCGGCTTCGTGCGGATGTGATCCCGGATCCTGAACCCAGCACGCGCCGTCGCCCCACATGTCGGCAAGATGATCAACCACAGTCTGCACTGGCGCGGCATCGCCAACGGCAGGGCCGAAATTCCACCCTTCGGCATAGCGCGCCGGATCATTATGTGTCCGTTCGGCGAGCAGCAGATAACCATAGAGCGGCTCTAGCACATGCTGCCACGGCCGGATCGCGCGCGGATTGCGGATCGACAGCGGCAGACCTTTCGTAAATGCCCACACCGCGTCGGGGACCAGCCGGTCCTCGGCAAAATCGCCCCCGCCGATAACATTGCCCGCACGCGCCGACGCCAGACCAATGCCGCCTTCGCGCATGAAGCTGTCGCGATAGGCGGCAACGGCAAGTTCGGCGCAGGCTTTGCTGTTTGAATAGGGGTCATGCCCACCCATCCGATCGCTCTCGTCATAGCCGCGCGATACACCCAGATTTTCATAGCATTTGTCAGTCGTCACAACGACGATGGTCTTGACCGACGGCACACGTCGGCAAGCATCCATCAGGTTGACCGTGCCCATCACATTTGTCGCATACGTCTCAACCGGCGTTGCATAGGACGCGCGCACCAATGGCTGCGCAGCCATATGAATAACGATGTCGGGTGCCGCCTTGGCCAGCGCCGCTTCCATCGTCGGCAAGTCGCGGATGTCGCCAATGTGGTGATCGCAAAGCTGGTCCAGCGACAGCATATCAAAAAGCGAAGGATCGGTGGGCGGCGTCAGGCTATAGCCCGTCATCTTTGCGCCCAGCATGTCTAGCATCAGCAGCAACCAGCTACCCTTGAACCCCGTATGCCCCGTCAGAAAGACCCTGCGACCCGCCCAAAACGTGCGATTTAGTGCCATGTTTTCCAGGGCGCTTCGCCGCGCTCCCACATGCCCTCAAGCATCTGCCGGTCGCGCAATGTGTCCATCGGCTGCCAGAACCCATCATGGAAATAGGACCGGAGTTCGCCTTCGGCCGCCAGCCGCTCAAGCGGGTCGCGTTCCCACACGCATTCGTCATCGTCGCCCAAGTAATCCGCAACATCGCGCGACAGCACAAAGAAACCGCCGTTGATCCAGCCGCCTTCTTCAACCGGCTTTTCGGCGAACGCGCGCACGGCGTTGCCATCAAGATCAAGCTGACCATAACGGCTTGCAGGGCGCACGGCGGTAACGGTCGCGCGCTTGCCATGTTCGCGGTGAAACGCAATCGCGCTGCCAATATCGACATCGGACACGCCGTCGCCATAGGTCAGGCAGAAGCTTTCGTCATTGCCGATAAACGGCATTGCCCGGCGCAATCGTCCGCCGGTCATCGTCATCGCACCAGTATCGATCAGCGATATTTTCCAGTCTTCACTGTCGTTGCGGTGCACTTCGATGCTGTTGGTGCGCAGGTCGACCGTGACGTCGGACATGTGCAGCCCGTAATTGGTGAAATATTCTTTCACCATATAGCCGCGATAGCCAAGGCAGATCACAAACTCGTTCACGCCAAACTGCGAATACATCTTCATGATATGCCACAGGATCGGCTTGCCGCCGATTTCAACCATGGGTTTGGGACGGGTCGAAGTTTCCTCCGCCAACCGGGTGCCAAGGCCGCCCGCAAGAATAATCGCTTTCATGGTGCTTACCCATGAACGAGGATGGTAAATAAGTGGTAAAAGCCGCGTGACAAAGCCTTGGCGCGGTTATGCCGGCTTTTTGAACGGATCCACGAAATTCCCGATCATGGCGGGTGCTTCACCCGCTTCTTCGGCAGCAACCGCATCGGCAACGCGCGCCGCTTCGGTGCGCTGGTCGCGCAATTCCTGGATCAGGGCGTCACGATCCCCTTCGAACTTGTCGTCCACGGGTGCGGCGATCCCTGCTGCCTTAGCTGCCTTCGCTACGGAGGCATCAAGTTCGCGCTGCGATGTCAGGCCAAGCGTGACGGGATCTTTCGGCGTAATATTTGCCATGTTCCAATGTGACCGGTCACGGATCGCACCAATCGTCGTGCGCGTCGTGCCGATCAGCTTGCCAATCTGGCCATCGCTGACTTCGGGGTGATTGCGGATAATCCAGGCAATGCCGTCGGGCTTGTCGGCGCGCTTTGACACGGGTGTATAGCGCGGCCCTTTTGTGCGCGTCACGGCTTCGGGTTCGCGGTCCATTTTCAGGACATGGTTCGGGTCATTCTGACCCTTTTCGATTTCGGCCATCGTCAGTTCATGCGCGCGGATCGGATCACGCCCCGTCAGCTTCGTTGCCGCGGTATCGTCCGCAATTGCCTGCACTTCGAGGATGTGAAGACCGCAGAATGTCGCAATCTGTTCAAAGCTCAACGCTGTCTGGTCAACCAGCCATGATGCAGTGGCATGGGGCATGAGTGGCTGGGCCATCGGTAATCCTTCACATAAAATAAGGGCCACCCCTTTCGGAGCGGCCGGACGTTAAGAGTTGCTTAGGCTCCCTGTCAGCGAAGGGCAAGCATTACGCCTTACATGATCCCCGCTTTGTCACGTTTCCATTCGGCGCGTTTGACCATTAGCCACGTCACAAACACCAGCGCCAGCACTGACATCCAGCCCCAGACATGGGCATAATAAGGAAAGCGGTAGTTTTTCGTGAGATCGCTGCCAACTGCTTTGACCATGGCCGCGCGGTCGACATCGTTCACCGGCGCAATGCTGATCGCGTCACCAGTCCCTGAAAACATGACAAAGCCCTGATCCTCGAACGCGACAAACGGCATCCACAACGCACTGATCTCGCGATAGGCATAGCCGAGGTCGAGCTGGATCGGTTCGCCCTTGTCATCATAACCGCTGAATTCGGGCGTACGAGGCATTGTTGCGATCAGTGCGATATGCGGGGCATTGGTCAGCGCGAACCCACGCGGCGCACGGCCTTCGGGCACATAAAGCTGTGCGGCGGCATAAAGTGCGAGGCCAACCGCGCCGAAAATGGCAAGCGTGACAGCCCAGCCAATGGCGCGAGCAATGCTCATCCGTGTACGTGTAACACAATCTTGCCGACATGCGTGCCTGAATCCATCAGCCTGTGGGCACCCGCCGCATCTTCAAGCGGAAACACCGTATCGATCACGGGTTTCAGCAGACTCGCCTCGACATGCGGCCACACAGTCCGTGCCAGTTCTTCGGCAACCAATGTTTTGAACATCACGGATCGCGGGCGCAGCGTCGAACCCGTCAACGTCAGGCGACGCATCATCACCAGCGGAATGAAAAGCTCGGTCTTCGGTCCGTTCAACACTGCAATCGAAACATGCCGCCCGTCCTCGGCGAGGCACTGGAGATTGCGCGGCACATAATCACCGCCAACCATATCCAGCACGGCGTTGACGCCCGCGCCGCCGGTTACCGCCAAAACCTCCGCCACGAAATCCGCCGTTTTGTAATTGATCGCATGGTCCGCGCCGATTTCACGCGCGCGCGCGCATTTTTCATCCGATCCACAGGTCACGATCACAGTCAATCCGAACAGCTTGCCCAGCGTTATGGCCATCGTCCCAATGCCGCTCGTGCCGCCGTGGACCAGCACGGTATCGCCTTCGACGGCATAGGCACGTTCGAACAAATTGGTCCACACGGTAAACAATGTTTCGGGCATCGCCGCCGCTTCGACCATCGACAGCGCAGGCGGTATGGCCAAGCAAACACCCGCCGACGCCACGCAATATTCGGCATAGCCACCCCCGGGGACAAGCGCGCAGACCGCCTGCCCCAGCATCGCTGCATCAACGCCCTCGCCCAGCGCAACGACCTCACCCGCGACCTCAAGTCCCATGATCGACGGTGCACCCGGCGGCGGCGGGTATCCGCCTTTGCGTTGCAGCACATCAGGACGGTTGACCCCAGCCGCCGCAACGCGGATCAGGACGTCACCCGCACCCGGCGTCGGCACAGGACGCTTGACGGAGACCAGCACTTCAGGACCACCCGGATTTGCCGGATCTATCGCGATCATCATCGCTGGAATGTTGTTCATATACGCCCCATTTTTTCAATGTTTTAGCGGCGTCAAGCGGGCAAGTCACCGCACAAAAAAGGCGGCCCATTTCTGGACCGCCTATTTGTTCAATAATCCGGGAAACCTATTTTCCAAAAACCGAATATTGTTCGTTGCCCACAAAGCCGAGTTTTGTGATTTCCGACTTTTTGATCACCGCAAGCACCTGATCAACAGTGTCATAGCGTGATTGTGGATCGGGCTGCACATGCAGCTCGGGCTCGGGCACCATCACTTTGGTTGAATCGAGATATTGCCGCAGTGTGACAAGATCGACGGCCGAGCCATTCCACGTCACTGTGCCTGCTGGATCAATCGACACTTTGTTAATGTCGGGCTTAATCGGATTGTCGGGTGGCGTCTGCGAATTCGCCGGAAGATCAATCTTGACCGCGTGTGTCTGGATCGGGATCGTGATGATGAACATCACTAGCAAAACAAGCATGACATCGATCAGCGGCGTCGTGTTCATTTCACCAATGGGTTCTTCGTCGGCAGTCCCAGCACTCATTGCCATCAGGCTAACTCCTTAAACATATTATCGCGAGCGGCTCGTCGAGCCTCAAGCGCGGGGATTGCCGCCCGGGGGTGGTTCCGAAATGAAGCCGACTTTTGCAAAGCCTGCACGCTGCATGACGTAAATCGCTCCGCCAATGCACCGGTAAGGGGTATTCACGTCGCCGCGAATGTGCGCTTCGGGCAATTCGAGACCGGGAGCATTGACGCCGCCCTGCTTTTCAATTTCCAGTTTCAGTTTGGAAACGGCACGATCAAGCAGTTCAGTCGAATCGACGCGAGTCTGATTCCAATAAACTTCACAAGCGCCCGTCGGCGCCCGAATTGAAAGCGACACGTTTTCGGGCTTCGTTACCGTCGGGTCGAACCGGACCTTGGGCAGCTTCACACCGACGTTTTGAACCACGACCGGAATCGTGATGAGGAAGATGATGAGCAGAACCAGCATAACGTCCACAAGAGGCGTCGTATTGATTTCCGATAGCGGCTTGTCTTCGCCGCCATCGTCTCCGCCTACAGCCATTGACATAGAAATTTGTCCTGTCTCTTTTCTGCGGGAGCAAGGCGGACCCACATGGCCCGCCTCTCCGCGTCAGAACGTCTGTTTACGCTTTGGCAGATGCCGTGACGGGCTTGGCAACTGCCGCCTTGGCCGCACCCATGCGTGTCGGGCGAACCGCACCATTTGATGCCATCCAGCCGTGAACATCGTTGGTGAATGTGCTCATTTCTTCAATAATCGCCTTGTTCCGACCCTGAAGCCAGTTGTAAGCAAGCACCGCAGGCACAGCGACCGCAAGACCGATGGCTGTCATGTATAGCGCTTCACCGACTGGCCCTGCGACCGTGTCAATCGATGCCTGACCCGATGCGCCAATTTTCACCAGCGCAGTCAGAATGCCCATGACCGTCCCGAACAGACCGACGAAAGGTGCGGTCGAACCAACCGTTGCGAGGAACGACAGACCGCTCTTCAGCTTCGATTCAATGGCGGCACGTGATCGAGACATCGTCGACAATGACCAGTCATGCTGATCAACCGGATCGGTCAGCAATGTATGCTGTTCCTGCGCGCGCAGGCCATCGTCGATAATTTGCTTGTAAGGGGTGTCCTTGTCGAGCTTTGCAGCGGCTTCCTTAAGCGAAGGATGGTTCCAAAAGCTGGCGCGGACTTTGCGGGCCTGACCCATAATCTTGTTCTGATCCCACCATTTGGTGAGCAGGATGTAAAGCGTGCCGACGGACATGATGACCAGAATGGCCAGCGTGATAATCGTCACCGGACCGCCTTCGCGGATCGATGCCATTAGGCCATATTGTGCGGCTTTTGGAGCCCCTGCCGCGGCGGCGGCTGCGAGTGTGATCAACATTGTTCGGTCTTCCCTCTTAAATCATTTGCGTTGGATGAAATTATTATTTCGGCAATCGCCACGTCACGCGCTGTGATCGTGTCTCCGCGATGGGTTGTCCCGATGCATCGAGCGCAGCCTTGAAACGGAAACGGCGGATGATGAGCTTACACGTTTCGGCGTCAAGTGACGCGCTGGCTCCGCTTGCATTACAACTTGCAACTTTGCCATCGGTGCCGATTGTAAACGTTGCAATCGCAGTGCCTGACTCCTCATTACGAACAGCAGCAGGCGGATAATCATCGTCTGAAATCGAGCCGCCGCGCAGGACTGCCTTGGTCGCAACCATTGGCTTTGGTGGGGGCGGCGGTGGCACTGGACGCGGTGGCTCGGGCGTCGGCACAAAAACCGGCGGTGGCGTCGCTTGCGTCACAATCGGCGGTGGCGCCTGGTTCGTATTCACAATCGGCGGTGGTGATACGACCGGCGGCGGCGGAATATTCTGATCCGGCGGGGGCGGCGGTGGTGGCTCGACCGGCGGTGGCGGCTCATCCTTCACATCGAATGTGTTCAGATCGGTCGCAACTTTCTTGACGACATTATAACCGCCCATGACCAGCGCATAACCGATGATGGCATGGATCAGGACGACAATCGCAATCGACCACATCCGCGCAGGCGTCATCTCTTTGTTGTCTGTATAGGACATCCGGCGTTTTTACTCCCTCAAACAGACCGTGAATGGGAAACCGATAATAGGCCGGAATATTTCCCGGTTATCAAGCGACCCCACCCTGCCCGAACTCTTTTTGTGTCGTTAGCAGAACCGAAACACTATCGTTCCCGCCAACGCCGCGCAATCGCTTAATCTTTGTTCATGATCGTTCGTGCAACCTGAACGTGGCAGGACCGTTACAAAATGCAACAGCCCGAAAGAATGAAACGCATGAAGATGTCCCTGAATCAAACAAAACAGATAACCGCGATCAGCCTCGTCATTGCCGCAGGATCAATGGTAAATGGCGGATTTGCTGCGATTCCAAAGCCTATGCCCCCATCGCCTGCTGATACGTGGCGCTATGCCGACGTCGCCGATTTGTTTGCCGCTGCCCCGCTCGTCCTGCGCGCAAAGATCGTTTCGGCAACAGCATTAAAAGGCGCGCCAAACGTCAATGGTGCGGTTCGATTCTATGTCGAAGGCGATGTGACCGCACTGATTCGCGGGAATCAGGCCGTGCCCCCACGCCTTATTTGGCTTGTCGATATGCTACCCGATTCGCGCGGAAAAATTGCCAAGCTCAAAAAAGCCGACGTCCTAATCGCGGCGTTACCCGTTGCAGGCAAACCCGGCGAAATCCGACTTGCCGCGCGCGATGCACAGGTTTTCTGGAGTCCGGCGATCGAGGGCCGCGTGCGCGGTATCATCGCCAGCGTCGCATCCTCCGACGCCCCGCCTGCGATTACCGGCGTTACAAGCGCTTTTTACACAGCAGGCACAGTGACTGGTGAGGGCGAAACACAGATATTTCTGTCGACAGTCACCAGCGCGCCGATCTCAATAACAGTGCTCACCCGCCCCGGTCAGCCCAAGCGCTGGGCATTTGCGCTGGGTGAAATTGTTGACGAAGCCGCAGCACCGCCTGTGCCCGATACGCTCGCCTGGTATCGTCTCGCCTGTTTCCTGCCGCGCGCACTTCCCGATGGCGCAGTCACAGAATTGGCACGGTCAGATTCTGATGCAGCGCACGAAGATTACAGGTTTGTCGTGCAAGCGCTCGGCGTTTGCCAGCGAATTCGGCGCTAGATCACGCTGCGACAAATCGCGGCTTCCAAAGCGGCAATGGCATAGGGTTTGGATAAAATAGGCACATCGGGATGGCCGCGTGCAAGCCCTTCACCGCCGTAACCACTCGTAATGATATAGGGAATGTGCCGGTCTTTCAGGGCATCCGCAACAACCAGCCCGTCCTCGCCGTCCAGATTGATGTCGATTAATGCAACATCGAATGTCATTGTTTCAATGGCGAGATGCGCTTCGGCAATACTGGCAGCAGCACCCGCAACGACGCAGCCGATGCTATCGAGCAGGTCCTCGGCAAGCATCGCGACGATGGGTTCATCCTCGACAATCAGGACGCGGATTCCGGCAGCGGATTTCATGACTGCCCTTGTGTCGCGCGACGGGCGTAAGTGCAATTATAAACACCCGTCGGATTGCTCCGACGGGTGTTCTTCCTCCCCAGGAAGTCGAAGTGCGGGCACTTCGTAGCATCGCTACGAAGACCACGCGCGAGACCGGTCAGCGGTCCACAGGACCGACTGACGAGACAGCGGCTTTGCCGCTGTCGCCGGTTCAACCGAACTGATTCATCGTGTTATGCGCGCCACCGGCTTTCAGCGCCGCCTCGCCTGCAAAATATTCCTTGTGATCATCGCCAATGTCCGATCCACTCATGTTCTGATGACGGACACAAGCAATCCCTTCGCGGATTTCCTTGCGCTGAACACCCGCGACATAGCCAAGCATCCCCATTTCGCCGAAATAATCCTTCGCCAGATTGTCGGTTGATAACGCCGCCGTGTGGTAGGTTGGCAGCGTAATCAGGTGGTGGAAAATCCCTGCCCGCTTCGCGCTATCGGCCTGGAAAGTGCGGATGCGCTTGTCGGCGGCTATGCCGAGTTCGGTGTCATCATATTTCGCATCCATCAGCGCCGCCCTGTCATAAGCGGCCACATCAAGCCCCTCCTTGACCATGGCGTCATAAACTTGGCAACGGAAATTCAGTGTCCAGTTGAAGCTCGGCGAGTTATTATAGACGAGTTTCGCGTTGGGCACGACGGCGCGAATACGGTCCATCATCCCGGCAATCTGTTCAACATGCGGCTTTTCGGTTTCAATCCAGAGTAGGTCCGCGCCGTTTTGGAGGCTGGTGATCGAGTCGAGAACACAACGGTCCTCCCCTGTGCCAGCGCGGAACTGAAACAGATTCGATGGCAGGCGCTTGGGCCGCATCATCTTGCCGTCGCGGTTGATGATGACATCGCCGTTGCGCGCCGTTGTGGGGTCAATCTCTTCACAATCGAGGAAGCTGTTATACTGGTCGCCCAAATCGCCGGGTTTGTTCGACACGGCGATTTGTTTGGTGAGGCCAGCGCCCAATGAATCGGTGCGCGTAACGATGATCCCGTCCTCGACGCCAAGTTCAAGAAAGGCATAGCGACACGCGCGGATCTTCGCGAGGAAATCCTCATGCGGGACGGTGACTTTGCCATCCTGATGGCCGCACTGCTTTTCGTCGCTGACCTGATTTTCGATCTGAAGCGCGCAGGCCCCGGCTTCGATCATTTTCTTGGCGAGGAGATAGGTTGCTTCGGCATTGCCGAAGCCGGCGTCGATGTCGGCAATGATCGGCACGATATGCGTCTGAAAATTATCGATTTTGTCCTGAACGCCTACGCGCTCGGCGTCGGATTTCGCGGCGTCAAGATCGCGGAACAACAAGTTCAGCTCGCGCGAATCGGCTTGGCGAAGGAACGTGTAAAGCTCTTCAATCAACGCAGGCACGCTGGTCTTCTCGTGCATTGACTGGTCCGGCAATGGGCCGAAGTCCGAACGCAAGGCAGCGATCATCCAGCCCGAAAGATAGAGATATTTGCGCTTCGTGGTGCCGAAATGCTTCTTGATCGAAATCATTTTCTGCTGCGCGATGAAGCCATGCCAACAGCCGAGTGACTGTGTGTATTGGCTCGAATCGGCGTCATAGGCCGCCATGTCTTCGCGCATGATTTTGGCGGTGTAGCGGGCAATGTCGAGACCCGTCTGGAAGCGGTTCTGTAAGCGCATGCGGGCAACGGCATCGGCGCTGATCCCGGCCCAGCCATCGCCACGGGCGCTGATGATTTTGGCAACTTGGCTGATTTCTGACGTGTAGGTCAAGGAGAGGACTTCCGTTTCTTTACAAATCTGATGTTGAAAGTGACAGAGGTGACACTGAAATACGAATAGATTTTGTTATTTTTGATGTCTTCCTGTGCGTTAAATCCGGTTAAAATTTGTCATTTTGTAAATATTATGACAAATACATGATATGCCTGAGAAGATCTTTGCCGGTCATGCCGTCCGCCGCGTTCGTCGCGCGTCGGGGTATACGCAAGTCATCATGGCCGAAGCGCTGGAAATCTCGGCGTCCTACCTGAACCTGATTGAGCGCAATCAAAGGCCCCTCACCGCCGCGATCATGCTGCGGCTGGCGGAGCGTTTTGATTTCGATGCACGCACGCTGTCGGGGGCCGCGCCGGGTGGTGGCGTTGAAGCACTGAAACGGCGGCTTGATAACCCCGCTTTTGCCGATCTCAATCTCGACAAGGCCGCGATTGAGGAGTGGATCAGTTTCGCTCCCGATGCCGCCGAAGCCTTTGCCCGGGCATTTGATGCGCGCGGGGCCGAGGGGACGGTGCTCGATGATCCCATTGCGCCAGTGCGGCACGAGATCGAGCGGTGGCGCAATCATTTTGCCGATCTGGACGCCGCCGCCGAAGCACTGGCCGATGAACTGCGGATCGGGTCCGCCGATCTTTATGGTGCGATATCCGAACGGCTGCGGGTGCAGCATCAGCTGTCGATCCGCATCTTGCCGGTTGACGTGATGCCGGTCGCGCTGCGGCGGCTCGATCTGCATGCGCGGCAATTGCAATTGTCCGAATTGCTTGATCCCGCGAGCCGGACCTTTGCGGCGGCGTTTCAGCTGGGGCAGCTGGAAGCGAAAGACGAGATTGACGCACTGGTCAAAGGCGGCGGGTTCAAGAAGCGCGCCTCCGAGCGCCTCTATCGTCGCCATTTGACCAGCTATTTCGCCGCCGCGCTGATGATGCCGTATAACCGTTTCCTGCGCGCCTGCGAGGCGACGGGTTATGATGTCGAACTGCTGCAACGCCGCTTTGGCGCGGGGTTTGAACAGGTCGCGCACCGGCTGACCACGTTGCAGCGCGTGGGGGCACGGGGATTGCCGTTTTTCATGATCCGCATTGATCGCGCGGGGCAATCGTCGAAACGCTATGTCGGGGCAAGCGCATCGCCTTTGGTCGAAGCCGATGGGCGATGTCCGTTGTGGGAATTGCATAGTGCGTTCGACCGACCGGGCGGGCTGGTGCGGCAAGTGGTCGAATTGGAAGGTGGTGCACGCTGGTTTACGCTGGCCCGCACTGTCAGCCCCCAGGGCGGCCGCATCGGCCAAGTCCGCGCGCAATTTGTGGTCGGGCTGGGCGTGGATGCCAATGTCGCCGCCCCCTTGGCCGCGGCGCGCGGTTTCGACCTAATACGCGGTGAAGCAACGCCCGTCGGTCTGGGCTGCCGCGCTTGCACGAGACCGGATTGCACTCAACGTGCCGCCCCGCCAGCGAGCCGGCCTTTAGTGTTCAACGACCGCGAACGCGGGGTCAGCCCGTTTGTGTTTGCGGGGGATTAAGCTGACTGCGTTTTCAAAGCTTCCACAACCCGCTTCACATCCTGACTTTGCCCGCGCGGCAGGATGAGGACGTCGTTGCCGCTGGCGACCACGATCAGGTCATGCACGCCCACGGCTGCGATGCGCAGGCCGTCGCTTTGCAGCAAGCAGTTTTCGGTATCGATGGCGATGACGTCACCGCGCGGTTCGGGGTTGAGCGCATAAAGCGCGTCCCATGAACCGATGTCGGACCAGCCCATGCTGACGGGGACGACGGCCACGCGTTCTGCCTTTTCCATGACGGCATAGTCGATTGAGTCTGAAGGGCTGGCGGCAAAGGCGTCCGCGTCGGGCAGAATGCGTTGGCCGGTTTGCGTCGCGTCCTCCATTGCGGCGCGAGCGGCTTCGAGCATGGCGGGCGCAAAGTCGGCCAACGCGCGGAGATAGGCATCGGCGCGAAACAGGAAAATGCCGCCATTCCAGACATAGCCGCCCTGGACGAGCATCGCTTCGGCGGTGGCAAGGTCAGGTTTTTCAACAAAGCGGTCCACACG
>JAYTWA010000068.1:0-10435 GCA_043743675.1 Sphingomonadales bacterium | reverse complement strand
CCGGGATGATCACTTCATCGCCGACATCAACCGTCGCGACAAGTGAATTGAACAGCGTGTGCTTGCCGCCCACATTCACGCTTATCTCATTCGCGGCATAAGTCAGATCATTATCGCGCATAAACTTTGCAGCAATCGCGGCTTTTAATTCAGGGGTGCCGTCAACATTGGTATACTTCGTCTTACCAGAGCGGATCGCCTCAATCCCGGCCTCTTTCACAAAATCAGGCGTATCAAAATCGGGTTCGCCCGCTGACAGCCCGATGACGTCGATCCCATCCTGCTTCATGGCAAGAACGCGGCTCGACATGGCGAGTGTCGGCGATGGTTTGATACGGTCGATGGCGGTGGAAAGCTTGGGCACGGCAAATCCCTATATGGCAGGTCGCCTATAGCGCGCGGAGCCTCGCGGGCAACAGGCCACGCCCTAATTTTCCAAAAGGTGCGCGGGCAAAAGGCCGCGCAGGGAATTGCCGATGAAAAATCCATGCGCAAGGTCATCGGCGCGCAAATCGGCTTCACGTGCCTTGCCACTGTGAAGCAGTTCCTGGCGCAGCACACCGCCAAGCAGTCCACGCACCAATGGCGGCGTTAACAAGGCACCATCACGCTCAACAAAAATATTCGTGAAACTGCCTTCGGTCACTGTGCCGTCGGGGTGCATGAACAACACTTCAAAAGCACCGCGCCGCGCGGCGTCATAGAAATGCCGATCCGTCGTCTTGTGCCGGAGCCGTATGTCCGCGGTATCGACGGGCAATGCCGCCAGCATCACCTCAACCGGCGCATCAGGCCTTGGGGGAATCGGCCGCGTCTCGATCGCCATCGCGCCGCTTCTTGCCAGCAACAAACGGACGCGAGCGGGCCCACGCAGCCGGAACGTCGCAGCCTGCAGTTCATTGCGCGCGGCATGGCGGTCGAATGTAAAGCCCAAGTCAATCGCGCTCGCTTTCATGCGCGCCATGTGGCCATCCAGACGGACCAAACCGTCGACAGGATCGAACGCCATTGTTTCAATAAGGTCGAACGTGCGGCAGCTGGCAATAAAAGCGCCCTTTGCCAGGCATTCATCCCATTCAGGACCAGCGCGCGAATCAGCGACAATCCCCGATCCCAAACCAACGCGCGCGCCGCCATCACACATCTGCAATGTTCGGATCGCAACATTGAATGCCGCTGATACGCCCCCGGCATCGATCCGCCCGATGCTTCCGGTGTAAATCCCGCGCGGGGCCATTTCGATGTCGGCAATCGATTCCATGGCCCGGATTTTCGGCGCGCCCGTGATTGATCCACAGGGATAAATGGCGCGGATGATGTCAATGGCGTCATGACCATCGACAAGCTGACCTGTCACAGTCGAAGTCATTTGATGCACCGTCGGATAGGTCTCGACGCGAAAAAGATCAGGCACGTCTACCGTCCCTGCTTTGGCAACTCGCGACAGATCGTTTCGCAACAAATCAACGATCATCAGATTTTCGGCGCGCTGTTTCGGGTCTTCGCACAGCGCACGCGCTGCTGCTTGATCCTCAACGGGGTCATCCTTTCGCGTTGCCGTCCCTTTCATCGGTCGCGTCCATACCTTTACGCCATCGCATGCAAAAAACAGCTCGGGTGACAGCGACAACATCCAGTCCTGGCCCGTGTGGATGACGCCACCATAGCCCGCCCGTGCCCGTGCTCGCAGTCCGGCATAAAGAGCAAGGGGATGTCCGGCTGTCCTGACCGTCGCACCAAATGTCAGATTTGCCTGATAAATATCACCAGCTTCGATCAGCGCCTGAACCTGTGTCAGCGCCGCGTCATAATCCAAACGACTGATTTCGGGCTCTGGCGCACTGACCCACGCCCCTGCCGGATCAGGTAGCAATGCCGCCACATCATCGCTGGCGATCTCTTCAAATCCGCGAAACAGACCGAACCACAAAAGTGGCGTTTCTGCGACAGCCGCGACGAGTGGCGTCAGCTTGGGCTCCAGCGCATGCCCCGCTTCATACGCCAGATAGCCCGCGGCATGCAGACCCCCGCGCGTCGCCGTTCGCAACGCATCCAGCGCACATGCGACATCGCTCATCTGTCGTGTCACGATGATCTCGACAGGGTCGACATAAAGTCGCGCCGCTGCCGCACCCGACACCCGCGCATCATCAAGCAGGACGAACGGCGTGTCATTGCGAGGAATGCGTGACGTCATCGATGCGCTCCTGCCAGCGGAACGGCAATCGGGCAAGGATATGTGCCAGACTGGTCTTGTTCAGCTTCACCCCCTAGAAAGGGATATGCTCTTTGCGACTTTGCGCACGCCGCGCTTCATCCTGCCTCTCCTCGCCGCCTTTGCGCTTACGACTCCTGCGGTCGGGCAAAGGAAAGTAGCGGTCGTCGCAACCAAGGCGCCGATGCCAGCATCAACACCATGGCTTTATCGCGGCAGCGACATTCCACAGGATCGCGAATGGACTTTCGGTGAACTTGCCAATGGCGTCCGCTACGCCGTGCGCCGCAACGCCGTCCCCTCGCGTCAGGTTTCGCTTCGCGTTGCCATCGATGCGGGAGCCCTGATGGAAGGACCGAGCGAAAAAGGCTTTGCCCATTTCAACGAACATTTGAGTTTTCGCGGTTCAAAATTCGTTGCGGATGAGGAAGCCAAGCGCGTGTGGCAACGGCTCGGCGCGACCTTCGGGTCGGACACCAACGCGCTGACAAGCCCGACGCAGACGATTTACAAACTTGATTTGCCCAGCGCGACGCCTGCCGGTCTGGAAGAAAGCGTCAAGATATTGTCGGGCATGATGTCCGGCGCGTTTTTGATCCCTGCGGCCGTGGATACCGAACGGCGCACCGTGCTTGCCGAACTCCGTGAAGGCTTAAGCCCGCAACAGCGCATCAGCGACGCCGTTCGCGAAGCGTTTTTCGCCGGACAGGCGCTGGGTGTCGGCTCGCCAATCGGCACACCCGAAAGTCTCAATGCATCGACCGCAACTTCATTACGCGCTTTCCGTGGTCGTTGGTATCGCCCCGATCAGACGATAATTGCCATTGCAGGTGACAGCGACCCCAAGGAATTGGAAGCGCTGGTGAAGCGCTATTTCAGCGACTGGAAAGCTGTTGGCCCGCCGCCGCAAGCTGATTTCGGCAAGCCCGACCCTGCCGCACAGCGCGCCCGCGTAATCGTCGAGAACGGACAGCCTGTCATGGTCAACATGGCTGTGTTGCGCCCCTGGATTCAAAAGAATGACACAATTGAATACAATCGCGGCAAGCTGATTGACAGTCTGGCGCTGCGCATCGTCAACCGACGGCTCGAACGCGCGGCACGGCTTGGTGGTTCGTATCTTCAGGCGTCTATCGATCAGGAAGATGTCTCGCGCTCTGTCGATGGCACTTTTATTCAGGTGGTGCCGCTGGGGACCGACTGGAAAGCCGCTGTGCGCGATGTGCGTGCCGTCATTGCTGATGCAATGACCAATCCATCAAGTCAGGACGAGATTGACCGCGAAGCTGCGGAATTTGCAGCAGCACTCCAAAATGAAGTCGATACCGCACCGACGCAACAGAGCGGCGATCTGGCCGACATGATTACCGAAGCCGTCAACATCCGCGAAACTGTCGCCAGCCCCGAAGTCGCCCGGGACGTTTTCTCTGTGATGAAAGATCGGCTGACGCCCGCCGCTATCATAGCGTCTACGCGCACGTTGCTCGCAGGCACGCCGATCCGCGCAGTGCTAACGTTACCAACAGCAGACCCCAAAGCCGAGGCGGACTTGCTCGCCGCGCTGACTGTTGAAGTCAAACCGGGTACGGCGACGGCGGCACAAGCGCCCGTCAATTTTAACCGCGTACCAACACTTGGGCCACCGGGACGCATTACGGGGCGGCGAACCATGAACGGCCTTCCCGTCACCTATGTCACGATGGCGAATGGTGTGAACCTGATTTTGTTCAAACAGCCCGAACAGGTTGGCAAAGTCTTCGTCAACGTCCGCTTCGGCAATGGCTACCGCGCTTTGCCGACGAACAAGCCGACACTTGCCTGGGCGGCGCAATCAGCGCTGATCTCGTCGGGCATTGGTGACTTGGGGCAGGAAGAGCTTGACCGGCTGACCAGTGCGCGACGACTTAATATGACCATTGATATTGGCGAAGATGCGTTTGTCCTGCGCGCTGCAACGCGCGCGTCCGATCTCGATGACCAGTTGAAATTGCTTGCGGCAAAGCTCGAACGACCCGGCTGGGATCCAGCACCGGTCAATCGCGGACGCGCCGCCGCTTTGCTTGGGATCGAAACCGTCGGCGCATCGCCGCAATCGGCGCTGGCCCGTGAATTGCCGCTGCTCCTGCGCAAAGGGGACGCACGTTTTGCCCCACCAACGCGCAAGGACATTGCCAAACTGACTCCCAAGACATTCCGTAAACTATGGGAACCACTGCTGGCCTCTGGCCCGATCGAGATATTTATCATCGGTGATTTCGACGAGCAGAAGGCTGTCGATGCCGCCGCCGCAACATTTGGCGCCATGGCCCCGCGCACTGCCCAGAAGGCGTTGAGTCCTGATCCCCAACCCTTTGGCCCCGCCGCAACGCCAATCGTCCGCACGCACCGCGGATCACCCGAACAAGCTGCCGCCGTTCTCGCATGGCCAACCGGGGGCGGAATTTCCGACATTTACGAAAGCCGCAAGCTCGACATTTTGGCTGACATCTTCGGCGACCGGCTGTTCGACCAGCTACGTGAGGCCGAAGGCGCAAGCTACACGCCAAGCGTCAGCAGCACATGGCCAACTGGCTTTGATTCAGGCGGGAGCTTCGTCGTGGTTGCACAGCTGAAACCTGAGCGGATCGACACATTTTTCCGCATCGCGCGCGCGGTCGCTGCTGATTTTGTGAACAAGCCCGTGACCAGTGACGAACTTGTCCGCGCACTGACGCCTATGCGCCAATCGCTCGACCGCGCGGCAAATGGCAGCGGCTTGTGGATGTCACAACTTGCAGGATCATCAACCAATCCTGCCAAGCTAAATTCATTGCGGACGCTATGGCCCGACTTTGCCCGCATCACGCCTGCCGAATTGCAAATCACGGCAAAGCGCTGGCTCGCACCCGAAAAAAGCTTGGCGATGGTTGTGGTGCCCGAAAAGAAATAGCGGTCAGAGCACGTATTTACTGAGGTCGGTATTCCGCGCAACACTTGCCAGTTGTGCATCGACATAGGCTGCGTCCACGGTCAGTGTTGACCCCTGCCGGTCCTCGGCATTGAAGCTGATGTCCTCAAGCAGCTTTTCCATCACAGTGGACAGCCGACGAGCACCAATGTTTTCAAGGCTTGCATTCACTTCAGCAGCCGTGCGCGCCACTGCCGCGATCCCGTCATCGGTGAAGCTGATCGTCACGCCTTCGGTTCCGAGCAACGCCTGATATTGGTCGGCAAGGCTGGCGCGGGTGTCCTTTAGGATACGGACGAAATCCGCCTCGGTGAGCGCCTTAAGTTCGACGCGGATTGGAAGGCGGCCTTGCAATTCAGGAAGCAGATCGCTCGGCTTTGCAACATGAAATGCGCCCGATGCGATGAACAGGATATGGTCGGTTTTCATCGGACCATATTTGGTCGCCACTGTGGTGCCTTCGATCAGCGGTAGCAGATCGCGCTGCACGCCTTCACGGCTCACCGAACCGCCACGCACATCACTGACTGCAATCTTGTCGATTTCGTCCAAGAAAACGATGCCATTGGCTTCGGCATCGGCCAGCGCTATGCGGCTCAACTCTTCCTGATCGAGGCGCTTGTCAGCTTCTTCTTCGACCAGCTTTCCCCATGCGGCAGGGACTGTCATCTTACGGCGCTTCAATTGCGACCCGCCCAGCTTTCCCATCATTTCGGACAGGTTGATCATGCCGATGTTCGCACCACCCGGAATTTCAAACGGCATTTGCGGTGCGGCTTCGAGTTCAATCTCGATCTCTGTTTCGATCAAATGCCCGTCATCAAAGCGCTGGCGGAATGCACTTCGGGTGGCTTCGGAAGCGCCTTTGCCGGTCAGTGCGTCAAGCAAGCGTGTCATGGCCGCTTCTTCAGCCTTATCCTTGACCGCAACCCGACGACGTTCTTTTTCAAGACGAATGGCTTCCTCAACCAGATCACGCGCAATCTGTTCGACGTCCCGACCGACATAGCCGACTTCGGTGAACTTGGTCGCCTCGACTTTCACGAATGGCGCATCGGCAAGTTTCGCCAGCCGTCGTGAAATCTCGGTCTTGCCGCAACCCGTCGGTCCGATCATCAGGATGTTTTTGGGGCTGACCTCATCGCGCAGGTCAGCAGGCAATTGCTGCCGCCGCCAGCGATTGCGCAGCGCGACCGCAACCGCGCGCTTGGCATCGGTCTGGCCGACAATATGCGCATCGAGCGCGGCAACAATGGCCTTCGGCGTCAGGGCGTCGTTCATTTTGGTCTTTCGAAAAAATCAGGCCGCGTCGAGCGTTTCGACGGTCAGCCGGTCATTGGTATAAACGCAAATCTCCGCCGCAATCGCCATGGCTTTGCGCGCCAGCACTTCGGCATCGGGTTCATAATCCGCGAGCGCTTTTGCCGCCGCGAGCGCATAATTCCCGCCCGAACCAATTGCCGCAATGCCTGCCTCTGGTTCCAGCACATCACCATTGCCCGTCAGGATCAGCGTCACATCCTTGTCGGCAACAATCATCATCGCTTCCAGATTGCGGAGATATTTGTCGGTCCGCCAGTCCTTGGCAAGCTCAACAGCGGCGCGCATCAGCTGCCCGTTGTGCGCCTCGAGCTTCTTTTCGAGACGCTCGAACAAGGTGAAAGCATCCGCCGTCGCGCCCGCAAAGCCCGTGATGACCGACCCATCATGGAGGCGGCGCACCTTTTTGGCATTCGGTTTCATGACGGTGTTGCCCATTGAAACCTGCCCGTCGCCCGCGATGACGACTTTGCCGGATTTGCGGACGGAGACGATGGTGGTGCCATGCCAGACCGGCTTGGAGGACGTGCGTTCATTCATAACGGTTAATTGGGAGCCACGGTCACCGATTGCAACATCACTGTTTCGCAAGTCCTTCGACCTTGCCGAGATCAACGGCTGCGACTGCGCTTTTGAAGGCGTCGATTGAGGCAGCATTTCCCTCGGCCTGCACCATGATGCGGTCGCCCACCAACGTCCCATATTCACCACGCTTTGATGCGCTGTCATATTTTTCGGTGGTCATGCGGCCATCGACTTTGCCGACTTTTTCATAGGATGAACCATCCTGTTTTGACGACTGGATATTTAGGGCGCTGCCGATTGCCGCAATGCCACCGATCGCGCCCAGATCGGTGACGGTCAGTGTAATGACATTGTCGCCAGTGCCATAGCGCGCCTCGGCATTCGATCCGCCCATGCCCGCCGCGCCCATAGACGCACTTTCGATGCTCGTCCGTGCAAGGCCGCCGAGTGATGCAGGAAGAAGACCCTGAAGCACGTCGGGGGCGATGGCCGGTTTGCCCTCGCCATTTTGCATTTTGGTTGCGGCGTCTTCAAGTTTTTTGCCCGCTTCTTCCAGCTTGCCCATATCAACTGATCCGCCGCCGGGAACCGTCAGCGTGCCCGATGCCGCGCCGTCAATGGCCGCCGCACTGCCGAACAAACGACCCGACACCGATGTTGCGATTGTTCGCGTCACCACTGCAACCACAAACATAATTACAATCGTGACGACAAAGTAGCCAACCGCTTTGTCCGGCGGCGATTTCATGAGGAACGGCAGACCGATGAAGATCAAATAGAGCGAATAAAAGCCCAGCAGCACCAGCCATCCTAGCGGTGGAAAAACACCGAATATTCCCGCGAGCCACATCGCCGTCGCACCGAATGCAGCAACTTTATATGCTGCCACCTTGTTCTGCGTGCCGCCGAAATTGGGCGCCAGCGCATCAATGATCAGCGCCATGACATAGACCGAGAGCAAAGTGAGGCCATAGCTGATTACCGCCGTGGACAGTGCGCCCATAAAGGTCGGTTTCCAGTAAAAAAAACCGAACGCGCCATAGCCGAAAATCTGGCCACCGATGAACGTCGCAACCGGGCCGATGGCGGCCAACGGCAATACCCAACCACGGAAAATATCGCCGATACTTTCGTTTGACGCATCGATCCGGGGCCATTCCTCTTTAGGATTAAGGATCAGCGTCTTCGCCCGATTAAGAAGCGTTGGCGCTTCCGGCCCAAGTGACGTGCTCATCGCGGCAAACTCCCTGTTCGTTAAGCCGCAGTTTTCATCGCCCGCGCGTCGAATGCAAGCCCGCTATTTCTCGGTGCCCCGCGCCTTGCCCCAACTGCGCGCCGCCGTGTAGCCAAGATAGCCGGTGCCAAACAGCGCCCACATTGGTTCGGGAATCCCGTTGAGATACGCATTCATCCCTTCGGCAATGCCGCGCGCCATATCGGGGCGGACGGCAGCAATCAGCCCCATGGGGATCGCCCACAGGATCATCGTGTACATGACATAAAGAAAGCTCGGCCGCGCACGGCTCGTCCACGGGTCCGTGCTTTGCGCCTCGGCCACGATGGCAGTCATTTGCGCTTTGATCGCATCCATTTCCTGACTGCCCTGAAGTTTGAGCAATTCAAGTTTGGCTGCGTCGCGGGCGCGAGGATCAGGAATAATTTTATCGATAAGGCCGGCAATCGGGCTGATAAGGGCGTCGAATAATGCCATTTTACGTCTCCAAAGATCACAAAGGTTACACAAAGGGAGGTCTATGAATTATCCCAATCGGTTCGCCAGCCAGCCGTAAAGGAAAGCCTCATTGGCTGGACGCCGCTCGGCAAGGTCGAGGTAGCGTTCTCCTTGAAGTGCCTCGAGGGCTTTCATCAGCACAGCCTCGCCAAGTGGAGCGCGCTTTTTCAGGAAAGTCGAAAGCGCAACTATGGTCGCATCATCAATGCGTACGCCGGGCACGATGTCAGCATAATCGGAAGCGCCGCGATTGAGCGCGTTGAGCGCGCGATGCAGGAACGATACGGCGACGCCTGGGCCCATGTTGACCCCTGTATCAAACAGCTCCGCCGCAACATCGGACGCAAGGTCAGCGATCCGGTCAAATCCCGGCCGGACCCAGTAAATACGCTTATAAAGCGCTGCCGCTTCATCCCGTGGAAACACCCGCATTTCGCCGCGATAGCCATGCGCCCGCGCGACCGCTTCGGTGATGCCCCAGCGCGTCGCCCCACCGCGATCGGCCGGATGGTTTGAATAGCCCCCTTCGCGCCCGATAACGTCGTCGATAAGATTGTCTACGTTCATGCTGATGCTCCTCGTTCGACTCAGATAATAACCCATATGGTTTTATGTAGGACAGCGATATTTGAGGACGTGCATACTGGGAGTGGCCCTCCTATCTTTGGCATGACGAGACCAAGGAGCATGACATGGCCGACGCCCCCGACCCCGCGAACAACCAGCCAACGGGTTATGTCCCGCCCAGTGTCTGGACATGGGACGCGCCCAGTGGTGGCCAGTTTGCCAACATCAATCGGCCGACCTCTGGCGCGACGCACGACAAGGAACTCCCCGTCGGCAAGCATCCGTTTCAGCTGTATTCGATGGGCACGCCCAACGGCGTCAAAGTCACCATCATGCTCGAGGAACTGCTCGCAGCAGGGCATAAAGGCGCTGAATATGACGCATGGCTGATCAAGATCGGTGACGGCGATCAGTTCGGCAGCGGCTTTGTGTCGGTTAATCCGAATTCGAAAATCCCGGCGATGATGGATCATTCAGTCGATCCGCCAGTCCGCCTGTTCGAAAGCGGATCGATTCTGGTTTATCTCGCGGAAAAATACGGTGCTTTTATGCCATCTGACCCAAGCAAGCGCGCAGAGACGATGAACTGGCTGATGTGGCAAATGGGCAGCGCACCCTTTGTCGGCGGCGGCTTCGGGCATTTTTTCGCCTATGCACCGTTTAAGATGCAATATCCGATTGACCGCTACACGATGGAAACGAAGCGGCAATTACATGTCCTCGATACGCATCTGGCGACGAACAAATATGTGGTCGGCGATGCCTATACGATTGCCGATATGGCGATCTGGCCCTGGTATGGTGCCATCATGCGCGAAGCCTATGCGGCGCAGGAGTTCCTAAGCGTTGGCGACTACCGCAACCTTAGCCGCTGGGTTGATCTGGTCGGCGGGCGCGACGCGGTAAAACGCGGGCGCATGGTCAACCGGACCTTTGGCAGCCCGGAAACGCAACTGCGCGAACGCCACGATGCGAGCGATTTCGATCTAAACCGTGAAGATATGGTGATTGCACGGGGGGAGCAATAATTATTGGTCGGGACGACAGGATTCGAACCTGCGACCCCCACACCCCCAGTGTGATGCGCTACCAGGCTGCGCTACGTCCCGACCGAAGTTGTGCATCTAAG
>JAYTWA010000067.1:0-7666 GCA_043743675.1 Sphingomonadales bacterium | reverse complement strand
TAGCTCAGCGCGCGGCGTTCGCGCGAGGCGTCCATGCCGCCGACGCAAGTGGCGATGCGTGCGCCGGTCTTTTCATAGAGCCAAACCAGCTCGCGGCTGACCTGCAGGGCCAATTCGCGAGTCGGCGCGATGACAAGCGCCTGCGGTTCGCGGATGAAGCGGACTTTGCCGTCGTCACCAAGCAATTGCGCGGCCATGGCAAGTCCGAACGCGACGGTTTTGCCCGATCCGGTTTGTGCCGACACGATGAGGTCGCGGTCGTGCGCTTCGGGTTCGAGGACAGCGGCCTGAACGGGTGTGGGTGCGGTGTATTCACGCGCAACAAGGGCTTCGCCGAGAAGCGGGGGGAGGTTTTCAAAAGGAGACATATGCAGTCCCTAGCCGAGTTTCTTATCGCTGTCGCCTGTTGCGTTCAGGCCGGTTCGGTTTTGATCACGGCCGCCATCGGCAATGCGCCATAATGATGCGGGAACAGCGCGCCACCGCGTGAGACTTCCCATTTGAGCGCGTCGCTAAGCTGCGTCAGATCAATCGTCGCAATGACGAGGCCGGTCTGTCCAGCGAAATGCTTGACGAGGGTTTCGGCAAGCTGCTCGGCGGTCGACATGTGAATGTAGCCGTCAGCGATGTCGACTGGCGCGCCGCTGAAGACGCCGTCAGACTTGAACTGCAACCATTGGTCAGAGGTCAGGATTTTGTAGGCTAGCGTCATTCTGTTGGCGGTGCTTCGCCCCCATCGCTCGCGACTGCAATTTCTTGCTCCGCCTCGATCCGCGCGGCGCCGACGACATGCTCGCCCTTGGCAACATCGAACAGCCGCACACCTGCGCTGTTACGGCCGATGACGCGCATGTTGTGAATGTTCATGCGGATCAGCTTGGCTTGATTGGTGACAAGCATCAGTTGCTGGTTGTCTGCCGCCGGGAACGAAGCGACGACGGGGCCGTTGCGCGCTAGATTGTCGATGTTCGTGATTCCCTGGCCACCGCGCCCGGTGCGGCGATATTCGAAGCTTGATGAGCGCTTGCCATAGCCATTGGCGCAGACCGTCAGGATGAACTGTTCCACCGCTGCCATTTCGACCATGCGTTCGGGCGACAGCGTGGTTTCGTTTTCGTTGTCCTTCCACGGCGCGGCGCGGAGATAGGCGTCACGCTCTTCTGGCGATGCGCCTGATCGGCGGAGGATCGACAGCGAGATGACGGCATCGTCGCTTTTCAACGTCATGCCCCGAACGCCGGTTGAATTGCGGCTCTGGAATTCGCGGACGTCGTCACCCTTGAAGCGGATCGCTTTGCCTACTCGCGTGGCGAGCAGAACGTCATCATCCGCCGTCAGCAGCGCGGCACCAATCAATCTGTCATCGGCATCATCGCCTTCGAATTTCATCGCGATTTTGCCGTTCGACGGCACATTGGCAAACGCATCCATGCTGTTGCGGCGCACTGACCCCTTGGCGGTCGCGAACATGACGTGGAGCTTGCCCCATTCGTCCTCGTCCTCGGGCAGTGGCAGCACAGTCGAAATCGCTTCGCCCTCGGCCAGTGGGAGCAGGTTGATCATCGGCCGCCCGCGCGTATTGGGTCCGCCTTCGGGCAGCTTGTAGACCTTCATCCGATACACTTTGCCAAGCGTCGAGAAGAACAGCACCGGCGTGTGCGTCGATGTCACGAACAATTCGGTGATGACATCTTCGTCCTTGGTCGACATGCCCGCGCGACCCTTACCGCCACGACGCTGCGCGCGGAACGTGTCGAGCGTGGTGCGCTTGATGTAACCGTCCATCGTGACCGTCACGACCATGTCTTCGCGTTCGATCAGCGATTCATCGTCGATCCCATCGAACGATGGCGACATGATCGAGCGGCGTGGCGTGGCGAATTCGTCGCGGATCGCGGTGAGTTCCTCGCGCATGACTTCGTAAAGCCGCACACGGTTGGCGAGGATTTCGAGCAGTTCAACAATGCTGCCTGCAAGTTTCTTCAACTCGTCGCCGATTTCCTCGCGACCCAATGCGGTCAGGCGGTTGAGGCGCAGTTCGAGGATCGCGCGCGCCTGAATTTCTGACAGCTGATAGGTGTCGCTGTCCGCTTGCGGCTCAATCGCTTCGACGAGCATGATATAGGGGCGGATTTCGGCAATCGGCCACACCCGCGCCATCAATTTTTCGCGCGCTTCGGCGGGGCTGGCCGATCCGCGGATGATCTTCACGACTTCGTCAAGATTGGTGACCGCGATGACAAGGCCAAGCAAGATATGCGCCCGGTCGCGGGCTTTTTGCAGCTCGAACTTCGAACGGCGCGTGATCACTTCTTCGCGGAATTTGATGAACGCTTCAATGATGTCGCGCAGGTTCAGGGTTTCGGGCCGCCCGCCGCGAATGGCGAGCATATTTGCCGGGAAGCTCGATTGCGCGGGCGTGTGCCGCCACAGCTGGTTCAACACCACATCCGCAGTCGCATCGCGTTTCAGATCAATAACGATGCGGACTCCCAGACGGCTGGATTCGTCACGAATATCGCTGACGCCTTCGATCCGCTTGTCCTTGGCGGCTTCGGCGATTTTCTCAACCAGCGCGTTCTTGCCCTGTTGATAGGGAATTTCGGTGAGGACGATGCTGCGCCGGTCGCCGCGGCCTTCTTCGACTTCATGCTTCGAGCGGACGATGATCGAGCCGCGCCCGGTGTGGTAAGCTGACTTCGCGCCATGCTGACCGAGGATCAGGCCGCCGGTTGGGAAATCGGGGCCGGGAATGATTTCGATCAGCTCGTCAATCGTAATCGCCCCATTGTCCATATAGGCGAGGCAGGCGTTGATCACTTCGCCCAAATTATGCGGCGGGATGTTCGTCGCCATGCCAACCGCGATGCCGCCCGCGCCGTTGACCAGCAGGTTGGGGAAACGTGCGGGGAGAACCTGTGGCTCATGCTCGCTCGCGTCGTAATTTGGCGAGAAATCGACCGTGTCCTTGTCGAGATCGTCGAGCAGGGCATTGGTGACTTTGGCGAGCCGCGCTTCGGTGTAGCGCATCGCGGCAGGTTCATCGGGGTCCATCGACCCGAAATTGCCCTGACCATCGATCAGCATGACGCGCATCGACCAGTCCTGTGCCAATCGGGCGAGCGCGCCATAAATCGCGCTGTCACCATGCGGGTGATATTTACCCATGACGTCACCGACGATGCGGCTGCATTTGCGATACGCTTTGCCTGCGACATAGCCAGCTTCGTGGCACGCATAGAGAATACGGCGGTGAACCGGCTTCAGGCCGTCGCGGACATCGGGCAACGCGCGGCTGACGATCACTGACATCGCATAGTCGAGATAGGATGTTTTCATCTCATCGACGATGTTGATCGGCGTGATGTCGGACGGGTCGGCGAGAATTAGCTCGTCGCTCATGTGCGGGTGTTCTTTCGGTGAAACTGGACTGTCACATTGCCTAAGCGAACTGCCTCACCTTTACCAGCTTTTCAGTCGGGAATTCGGCTGCCGTCCCATGCAAAATGCCCGCCGCTGTCGGCGGGGGTGAGGGCGTCGATGACGCTGAGCAAACATTCGGCGGAAAAGGCGGGCGTGAAGAGCTTTTTGGAAGCGACATTGCCCTGGAATGGTTTGCTCATGTCGGTATCCACAGTGCCCGGATGAAGCGTGACGATAATTGCGTGCGGGCGGGTGCGCGCAGTTTCGATGGCGATGGTTTTCATCATCATGACGAGGGCAGCCTTCGACGCGCGATAACCGTGCCAGCCGCCCGTGCGATTATCGCCGATGCTGCCCACGCGTGCGCCAAGTACAGCGAAGACAGCGCGCCGGTCACGCGCCATCTTGGGGATTAGGTGCTTTGCAGCGATTGCGGGAGCAATCGTGTTGATCGCAAAGCTGCGAGCAAGGGTGGCGGGGTCGAGCTGCTTTAGCGCGCGTTCGGGGGTTTGCTGCGCATCGTGGAGCATACCCGTTGAGACGATGGCGAGGTCGACGGTGTCGATGGTTGCGGCAGCATGTATTATGCTGACTTCATCGGTCGGATCGACATCGGGCCGTGCCCATCGGATTGCGCCTTCGATCCGGTCGGCAAGCGCAGTGCCGATGCCGCCCTGACCGATAATAATGCTGCTCATTCGGGCAGGAAGTCCGGCACTGACAGATACCGCTCACCCGTATCGTAGTTGAACCCGATAACGCGCGTATTTGCGCCTAGATCTGGCAGTTTCTGGGCAATCGCCGCAAGCGTAGCCCCCGACGAAATGCCGACGAGCATTCCCTCTTCAGCTGCGGCGCGCTTGGCCATCGTCTTGGCGTCGACGGGATCGACCTTGATAACCCCATCAAGAATTTGCGTGTGCAGGTTGGCAGGCACGAACCCGGCGCCAATCCCCTGGATCGGATGCGGACCCGGCTGTCCGCCCGAAATGACTGGCGACAGTGTAGGTTCAACGGCGAAGACTTTGAAGTTCGGCCAGACTTTCTTCAATGCTTCGGCACAGCCCGTAATATGCCCACCCGTGCCAACGCCAGTGACCATCGCGTCAAGGCCGTCGGGGAAGTCGGCCAGAATTTCCTGCGCTGTCGTGCGTACGTGCACCGCGATGTTCGCCGGATTTTCAAACTGACCGGGCATCCAACTGTTTGGTGTTGTCGCAACCAGTTCGATAGCGCGTTCAATCGCACCTTTCATCCCCTTTTCACGCGGGGTAAGATCAAACGTGGCACCATAGGCAAGCATCAACCGCCGGCGCTCGATGCTCATGCTCTCGGGCATGACGAGGACAAGTTTGTAGCCTTTGACAGCCGCAACCATCGCAAGGCCAATACCGGTGTTGCCCGAGGTCGGCTCAACAATGGTACCGCCCGGTTTCAGCGCGCCAGAGGCTTCGGCATCCTCGATCATGGCCAGCGCAATGCGGTCCTTGATCGATCCGCCGGGATTGGTTCGTTCGGATTTTATCCACACTTCGTTGTTCGGGAACAGCTTGCTCATGCGAATGTGCGGTGTGTTGCCGATGGTTTCGAGAATGCTGGCGGCTTTCATGCTGTTTTCTCCTGCAAGGCAGTCGGGGGTGGATCAAAAGTGCGAACGCGGCGTAGCTCAGGGAAAAGATAGGCCCATCCGAGCGTGATTCCTATGGCCGCGATGCCACCGAAAACAACCGCGCCGACGGGACCAAGCGCAGCGGACGCAATTCCGGACTGGACTTCGCCCAGCTCGTTCGAGCTTGAGATCGCAAGTCCCGACACAGCGGACACCCGACCGCGCATGTGATCCGGCGTGTGTAGCTGAACAAGCGACGAGCGGACATAGACCGACAGCATGTCGAAAGCACCCAGCGCAGCGAGCGCGCCAAGCGAAAGCACCATGGATTTTGACAAGCCAAACACGATCGTCGCCACGCCAAAGCCAACAACGGCCCCAAGCATCTTAACGCCAACATTGTTTTGTAGTGGCCGAAAGGCAAACCAGAGCGCCACGATTGCAGCTCCTGCAGCGGGTGCTGCCCTAAGTTGCCCAAGCCCTTCGGCACCAACATTCAAAATATCGCGGGCATAGACCGGCAGCAACGCTGTGGCACCGCCGAGCAACACCGCAAATAAATCCAGAGTCAGCGTCGCAAACAGGAACCGATGATTGCGCACATAGCTCAAGCCCTCGATCATCTGGCGAACGGGATGCACGTTTGCAACCATCGGAGGCGGCACGATCCGACGGATTGGCATAAGCGCCAAAATCGCGACACCAATCGCGCCGGCGGCAAACCAATAGGGTGCTGCGGGGTTGGCGGCATAAAGGAAACCAGCCAGTGCAGGGCCACCAACGGATGCCGACTGCCACGCAATCGACCCTATCGCGATCCCTTTCGGTAGAAGCGCTGGTGGCAACAGGTTTGGCGCGATCGATGACATCGCCGGACCGACAAAGACGCGCGCAACGCCGTGAAGTGCGGCAAACAGAAACAGGATCGGCAGCGAAATCGCATCCTGTGACGTCAAGATGCCAAGGCCCAGCGCAACACACATGTCGACGGTGTTGGCAATGCGCGCCACCATCCGACGCTCGAACCGATCCGCCACCCATCCGGCAACCGGCGTCAGCAGCAACAGGGGAATAAACTGGAACAGCCCCACCAGTCCAAGCTGTAGCGACGCTTCACGCACGCTCATCCCGTAATCAGCGCGGGCGACATCATAAACCTGGTAGCCGATGATGACGACCATCCCCATTGTCGCCAGCACCGCCGAAAAGCGCGCAATCCAGTAAAGCCGGAAATCGAGAATCTGGAGGGGGGAAGTTGGTTCGTTCACACATCCCCCCTTGGCGTATCAATAGGCGGGCTGCAATCCGCCGATGGTCGGGTCAACGCGATCAGTGTCGGGAATTTCTTGGCCCGCTGAAACTTCGCCTCCGTTCAGAAAGGCAAGCAGGTCGCGCAATAATTCGTCCTTGTGGGTAACAAGAACGCCGTGCGGTGCGCCATCATATTCGATCAATGTAGCTTGCGGGATATGTTTTATTGCCTCGCGTGCGCTCGCTGCGATGGGCACAGTCTGATCGCTTGTGCCGTGAATGATCAACGTCGGAACATTGAAGGCTGCGGTATTGGCACGAAAATCAGTCGTCGCAAAAGCCGTCGCACAAGCCAGCGTCGGATGAAGGCCTGCCATCATTGCGGACTGGAAAAACCCATCGAGCACAGCATCACTCACTGGTGATTTCAAGAACCCGACGCCGAAAAAGCCCTTTGCAAATGTCTGCAAAAACGCTGCACGGTCGTCTTTTATGGCGTCGATCATGCCGTCGAAGACTGTTTGTTGAACGCCATTTGGATTGTCGTCGGTTTTTAACATAAAGGGTACAACTGATGCGATCAGCGCGGCCTGACGCACATTTGCAGTGCCATGCTTTGACAGATAACGCGCAACTTCGCCGCCACCCATGGAAAAGCCGACGATGGCAACATCCTCGGCATCGCATTGTTCGATAACGCAGGCCAAATCATCGGCCAGCGTGTCATAATTATAGCCACTCCACGGTTGATCCGACCGGCCAAAGCCGCGACGGTCATAGGCAATTGCTCGGAAACCGGCACTGGCGAGACCCAGTGCAATGTCGTCCCAACTATCTGCATTCAATGGCCAGCCGTGGATCAGAATGACGGAACGGCCATCACTTGGCCCCCATTCTTTAACGTAAAGTTGGGTGTCGTCGGCGGCGGTTACATAAGGCATGGAAAGCTCCAGAAGCTGAGATATTCTGGTTAAACCGCAATGACACTATTTTGTTTCAGCCCTGCGTCAGACGGTTGGAATGACGTCCCCAGCGCGCAGGTTTTTGGCTTTTGTCACGACGATCCGGTCGCCCAGTTCGACAACGCCGAACAGTCGTTTGGCAAAACCATTGGGAATACCGATACAGCCATTGGTCGCATATTTCGGGTTCACATGGTCCGCGCCGTGGATCGAAATGCCATCGCCCGTCATTCGCAGCATGTATGGCATGGGCGCATCGCGGAAGATATTTGACTGATGCTTTTCGCTTTTCTGTGTGATCGGGAAAATGCCAATCGGCGTTGGCTTGTCATCGTCACCATAAATCATCCGCGCCATGCCAATCTGATGGCCACCACGGAAAACTGAAATCGATTCCGAATTGATGTCAACCGTGACCAGC
>JAYTWA010000066.1:0-7614 GCA_043743675.1 Sphingomonadales bacterium | reverse complement strand
GAGCGCGAACTGGCCGGGTTCAGCCTTGCTTTGCTTGTGTCGGCTGCTGTCATGCTAACTTTCACGTCATTCCTGCCGCGCCCGACAATCTTTCTCTTAATTGCGAGCAGCATCGCAATGATGATCCGTGTGCCTGCACGTGAAATCTCAACAAACAAAAAGATCGACCTCAGGTTCAGGCCGACGAATGACCCCATAGCCGCTTGAGCCGCCCTTTTACGCGCTCAAGGATCGTCGGTGGTTCGTAAAGTTTTAACTGATCCGCAATCGATGCTTCGAGCATGTCGCGCGAATCCTGTGCAATCCACGCGGCGTAATCCTCCGGCCCCGTAAAATTATTCATTCGGGCTGTGTAGGCGGCAAACTGATCCCAGCCCCCTGGACGGTTCATCCGGCAATAGGGTGAGCGTGGATCATCAAGGTTATGGGCAAACGACATCGGCAGAGGATAGCCAGACACCAGGCCCGCCCGCGTGATTGCCTTGTGGTCAATGGGAACGCCACGCGCTTTCGGGTCGTGCACCGAAAAGCGCCGCAACGTTTCAATCCGCCCTAGGAAAATGCACCCGGCAACCCAAACATTCTGAAAAACCTCATAATCGCCAACGGTACGGACTTTATGCGCGCCAGTCGTCGCGTTCCATTCCTCCGGCAAAAAAACCCAGCCGCCCATCAGGCCCAACTTCGGCTCTGCAACAAGCATGTCAGCAAAGCGCGTCATCCACCCCGCTTCGCCCAATATATCATCGTCGAGCTTACCACCGACGCTTGTCGTGCACCGATCAACAAACCAGTGCCACGGCGCATATTGTCCGACATTGGTCGGGTTCAAATGCCGTTCGACGATACGGTCGTCACGCAAGTCGGAAATATAATCGGCAAGACCATCTTCGGATCCATTGTCCCACAAGTGCAATCGAAAATCAGACGGATCGGACAACAAATGCGCCATCGTCCGCTCATAATATTCACGGCGGTTCCAGCTGACCATCAGGATCGAAGGGATATTATCGCTCATAATCTTCGCGCCTTAGCCATGCCCGCGACAGCGTCAATGCTGCTAACCATCAATCAGGGTGGCGTCACGAACCCCGCAAAGCTATGCCCGCGGCCAAGCGGGTTTAAGGACGGCATGACGTGACGCGGTATGAAGCTCGGCAGGCGGCCAACGCCCGCACGCTGGCTGGTCCTGAATCCTCGGGCAGCTTTGCCGGTGATGCGGCGCGCGGCGGGGTCATTGCCTTTGGCGGGCAGATCACCCGGCTTATACTCCAGCTGCTCGGGACGGCCATCATGTCGCGCCTTCTCGCGCCCGAAGATTTCGGCCTGATCGCTATGGCCGTCACTGTGACAGGTTTTATTGGGCTTTTCACGGACATGGGCCTTTCTGTGGCGACAATTCAGAAAACCGAAGTCTCACAACCAATGGTGAGTATACTCTTCTTCGTGAACATCGGCGTCGGCATCATACTTATGGTGGTTGCTGCCATTGCAGCACCATTTGCCGCGCTTCTTTATAATGATCCGCGCGTGACGCTGATCGTGATTGGCATGGCGCTGTGCATCCCGCTTGCCGCCGCCGTCGCTCAACATGACGCTCTGCTCGCGCGCGGGATGCGCTGGATGCCCCTCCAGCTGATTGCTCTCGCCAGCCAAGCAGCAGGCCTTGTGGTCGGCGTCTTGCTTGCATGGAAAACCGATGCGGGCGTCTGGGCAATCGTTGCACAAATGGTGACAGCGGGCGTTGTCACGCTCATCCTGACGTGGATTATCTGCGACTGGCGCCCTTCGCGCGTCGACAATTGGCGCGATGCGCGGGCCGAACTTGGCTTTGGCGCCAATGTCACCGGCTTTTCACTGCTCAATTTCTTTCATCGTCAGTTTGACAACATCCTGATCGGATCGCGCTGGGGTGCGATCGAGCTGGGGTTTTACGCGCGCGCCTATAATCTGCTGACGATGCCGATCAATCTGATCAATGGCTCGCTATCATCCTCGGCGATCCCGATATTGGCAAAGTGCAAGGATGATCCCGAACGCTGGAACGCTGCCTTTCTTCGGCTTGCCACTGTCACTGCATTTCTAGGATGCGGACTGTGCGCAATATTGTTTGCGATTGCCGAACCGCTGGTCAACATCATCCTCGGCCCGGGCTGGGGTGAAGTCTCAGTCATCTTCCGCGCACTTGCGATGTCGTCAATTTTTGCCACTGCATCAAATGCCTGCGGCTGGGTCTTCATCAGTCTTGGTCGCACGCGCCAGTATTTTTACTGGGCCTTGTTCGCAAGTCCCATCTTTGTGCTCTCCTTCGTCATTGGCCTGCCGTGGAAAGCACAAGGCGTCGCGATCAGCTATGCCGCGTGCATGGCGATCCTTGCACCAATCTATTTCATTTATGCCGTTCGCCAGACGACAATGACATTCGGCACGCTCGCGCGGTGGATGGCGCCGGTGCTGATTATCGCAGCCATCGCAATCGGCGCGGGTGAAGCCGTCAACATGACAACGCGCGCGCTGCCCGACTTTCTCCGTTTGGTGGTCGGCGCGTTAACCGCTGGCACTGTATACGCCGTGCTCGGTGGTGCTTGCCTCTATGGACTTTCGCACTATCGACCGTTGCAAACGATGTTGCATGACTTCATCGGCCTGACGGTTCGCAGATTTGGTTTTGGTTCCGGAGTTTAACGTCGATGCCTGTTTCAACGCGAAAGCGTGTTCTCCAGTCCGCGCTCGGCGCGCTACAGGACGCAGCCCCTGGCACTTACGAGCGATTGCAACGTAACTTTGCCGAAATGACTCCGCGCGCACAAATGCTTCGGGAGGCGCTCGACGGCCTGCCGATCACGAGTATCACCGTCGCCGGAGCACAGGGTTGTTTCGAAGGGTCGGCTGCAGATGTCTCGGTGATCCAGCGCTACGCACTTGAAGGGAACTGGTCACCCAAAACCATCGCGATGGTTCAGGGCTTTTTCGGTCCGGAAAAGGCTGGCACCTATCTCGACATCGGGGCCAATATCGGGCTGACGGCGGTGCCAATTGCGGCATCCGGCATCAATACGATTGCCTTTGAAGCCGTGCCCGCGAACGCTGGCTTTCTCCGCCGTAATGCGGGCGCCAATGGCGCGAGCAACCATATCGAAATCATTGACGCCGCCTTGCTCGACAAACCGGGCGAAGTCACATTCGAACTGTCGCCGACCAATCACGGCGATCACCGTTTCCGCGCGGCTGACGATATATCACTGATGGATGAAAGCCAGTGGGCGACGATCACTGTTCCGGCGCACGCGCTCGACAGTTTTGCCGACCGGGTTACCGGTCCCGTCGTCATGAAAATTGATGTTCAGGGCGCCGAGCCATTGGTTTTTGCCGGTGGTCGCGCCGTGTTTGAAAAGGTTGACCTGCTGATCTGCGAGATCAGCCCCTATGCAATGGCGCGGATGCAAGTTGATCCGGTGGCATTTTTCGAATATTTCGCAACCTTCGCCACCGTTCAGGTGTTCGAACGCGAATCCGAAGACGACGCCGCCATCTATGCCGGCGCTGACATCGTGCCCTTCCTGACCAAATTCCATGCTGACAATGTCCGCGAACCTTACGGTCACTACGTCAATCTGGTCGCCACCCGAAAATGAAAATTCTCGTCGCGACCGAGGATATGACGTTCAGCGTCAGCCTCAGTCTGGCCTATAAAGCTGCCGGACATGACGTCAGTGCGGGCCTGCCTGAGCTGTATCTGGGAATGCGCGATTTCGACCTGATCCATTTTCACTGGCCCGAAGAATTAACACAGTGGGAAGTGCCGCCGCTCCGTCCGCTGGTCGAGCGGCTGTTTGCGCGACTTGATGCCCTTAAGCCCACGACGAAATTTGTCTGCACTGTCCATAACCTGCTGCCGCATGCCGATCATGGTCCGGTATCATGGGACTATTACTACCGATTTTACCAGCGCATGGACCGCATCGGTCATTTTTCGCAAAGCTCACTGGACGCCGTGCGCGCCAAATTTCCCGATGTGCCCGCGGACAAACATTTCATCCACGGCATGAATGATTTTTCGAACCTGCAAATCTACGCCACCGGACAAAAGGCCGCGCGCGAAAAGCTGGGCATCGCGCAACAGTCACGTGTTGTCGCAACTGTCGGGCAGCTCAGGTCAATCAACGAACTCGGTTTGCTTGGCGGTGCGCTGGCAAAGGCCGACATACCCAATCTTCACATCCTGCGCGCGTTTCGTCCGCCGTCGGTCAGCACCTTCGTTGATCGCATCCGGCGCAAGCGGATAATCCAATCATTGGCCCGCAAACCCAACACTTTGTTTGACGGGTTTCTTGAGGACGCAGACCTTGTCGCTGTATGCGAAGCCGCTGACATCATCGTCATCCCGCGCATGGAAAATCAGCTGAACTCGGGCGTCCTCCCGCTCGCGATGACGTTTGGCACTGGCATTGTCGCGCCGGATTGCGGCGTTTTCCGTGAGATGCTTGGCGGGTCGATGAACGCGCTTTACACGCCAGGTGACTCTTCTTCACTCGCCAAAGCCATTGCCCGCCTCGCCGCAAAAGATCCCGCTGACGTTCGCGCAAACAATCTGGCGCTGTCCGCCGACTGGGGATGGCCGCGCGGTGTCGCGCGCATGATAACGGCGCTTGCCTCATGACTCACTCTGTCGCCGTTGTGATCGTCAACTACCGGACGCCCGAAATGACGCTCGCCTGCGTTGCGGCACTGGCACTGGAGCGTCACGCGATCCCCGATCTACGCGCTGTTGTTGTCGATGGCGGCTCGGGCGATGGATCAGCAGAAGTGCTGCGCAGCGGGCTTGCTGCCTATGACTGGGTCAAATTGCTCGCGTGCGATTTCAACGGCGGCTTTGGCTGGGCAAATAATCAGGGCATCATGCATTTGTTGCAAGGGGCCACACCGCCCGATTTCATTCACTTCCTCAATCCCGATGCTGTCATCATGCCGGGGGCCGTCGTGGCGCTGCGGGACGAACTTATCGGCCACCCGGAATGCGCGGCGGCGGGCAGCCAGCTTTTGAATGGCGACGGATCCAAATCAGGGTCGGCCTTCCGTTTCCCATCGGTAGCACGCGAATTTTTTCGCGGGGGCCAGATGAACCGGATCGGCCTCGCCCTGGGACTCTCGCATGGCATCATCGTCGCGGACACCACTGAAAATGTGGACTGGGTCACGGGCGCAAGCATGATGGTGCGCAGCGAAGCCCTGCGTCAGTCTGGCTTGTTCGACACCGGATTCTTCCTTTATTTCGAAGAAGTCGAACTGATGCACCGGCTTACAAAGGACGGCTGGCAAATGCGCTTTGTTCCCGACAGCCGCGTGCTTCACGTGGGCGGTGCGGCAACGGGCATGGCCGATGCCGAATTGCACCAACGCACCAGCATTCCCGACTATATGTTTACATCACGACGGCGATTTTTCACCCGGGCTTACGGCGCAGCAACCGCGCGCAACGCGACGCTCGCTTGGCTTGCGGGGAATAGCTTGCTGCGCCTTGTAAAACGTCTGGGGCTGTTGCGCGCGCGCCCGTCTGCCGATGCCGAACGCGCAGGTTTGCGAAAACATGGTGTGGTCGCCAGCATCTTCGATCAAACACCGTCAATCACAAACTGGAATGATACGCCGGGCACTCTGCCCGCATGGCACCTAAGCCAATGATGCCCACGCTCGCTTTCGTTACGCCATCCTATCCGCCCGATCTTGAACGATGTGCGCTGCTGGTTGAATCGCTCGACCGCTTTGGTGCTGCGTACAATCATTACATCATCGTTGATCGCGCCGACATGCCTGCCTTTGCCCATCTGGCCAGTGCACGAACCATCCTGATCGAAGCCGAAAGCATCATCGACCCCCGTTTCATCCGAATCCATTGGAAAGGGGGGCTATGGCTTAACTGGCGAACGCTGCCGATGCGCGGCTGGATCAGCCAGCAGATAAAAAAGCTGTCGGCGGCCAAGTTCGCACCTGAAGATATTTTGATCATGACTGATTCCGATGCGACTTTTGTGAAACCGGTAACAATCGATAGCTTCACGTTGGACGGCAAAACTGGCTTGCTTGATGTCGATTATTGCGCGGGCATGGTCCCGACTTGGACAAAAGTCGCATCAAAACTGCTTGGCTTGCCTGTCGAACCATTGCTTCGCGGCCATGTCGGACAAATGATCGCATGGCGGCGTGAACATCTTGCGGGGCTGCTCGACTACATTGAGCATGCGACAAATTTACCTTGGCAAGTCGCCATTGCCCGGCAACGCACCTTTTCCGAATATATATTATATGGCATCTACATCCGCCACATCATTGGCTATCCGGCGTCGCATCATGCGCCTTCGACTGTGCCTGTCGTAAAGGAACCGTGGGGTTACAATCTTTCGGATCCGGATGAACGCAATCGTTTTTTTGGGGACATCGCACCCGAAAATATTGCTGTCATGATCCATTCGAAAGACGGTCTGTCCGCCAGCGCTGCACGACCTTATTTTGATGTGTTGTTTGCAGACGGCAAATAAGGTGTAACGGCACGCGCCTTTGGGGCATCTGACAATGGTTGTCCCAGGTATTCACGCAAACCCCACGCGCTGCCGCCATCGATCCCCACAACGTCCTGCAATATCGTCATCAGATCGCCGTTTCGCTTAGCCCAGCCATCAATATAGCGACGGTAGGCTGTCTCCATCCGGGGATCGCGGTTGATCGCTTTCATTAACGCATCATCGCCAAGCCCGACAATGTGCTGTCCCGCCTCATATGTGATGAAGCGCACGCCATATTGATCGGCGACGGCCCGCTGGTTGTCGGTCTGGTCAAGAACACCGTCGATGCTCTCGTCAATTCCCTTGAAGATAGTGTCCAAGCCGCTGTTGATCGGATATTTCTTTTTATCGAATGCGAAATAGGGTGCGACCGCAAGGGCATCGACCCATTTCGCCGCATCGCCCTGACCAAGGACAAACTTGGACGTGTCAGTGTAGACAAATTGTGATGCGGCAATCCGGACAATCGATTTGGGCCGATCCTTGTAAATCTCGGTCCACATTTTCATGATCTCGGTCATGCGCTGGCTATATCGACGGAGTGCTGCTTCATAGGGATCGGTCGCCAGCTTGCGGGCAACGCCCTCGCTCTCGAACCGCTGGTAAGCGACCCAGAAAATACCATTCCAAACTTCATTACCCAGTTCGACATGGGCAATGAGTTTGGGATCGAGGTTGGCGTGGACATAGTCGGCGAAGCGGCGCTGGTAATCATCGTCCGCTTGCCAGGGCAAAGAGAACCACGGATTGATCTGCGCTTCGTTGGCCAGCTGTACGAGATCCTCGACCGGCATGCCATCGGCCCGCTGCATATCTGAATTCGTAACTTTTTTGCGTCCAGCCCACGTCAGCAGCGGTGCCATCGACTGGTTCATCGGGCCGAGGTAACGGATGACGCTATAACCGCTTAGCGATTTTACATAAGCTGGATTAAAGCGAACCGCTGGGTCCAATGTCGTTTCGCGGCAATCGATATTACGGATCGGATCGGTGGGATCGTTGTTTCGTATCTCGAGGAAAATGTTCGCAATTGACGGTCGATTTTCAGGCGGGG
>JAYTWA010000065.1:0-3426 GCA_043743675.1 Sphingomonadales bacterium | reverse complement strand
TCCTCGGCGGGCGTATCGATTTCAGCGGCCACAGCTGATTTCGCGACGGTCACCAAACGCGCCGTGCCGGTATAGCTTTCGGCCTGTTCGGCGACGAGTGCGTGCAATCGACGGGCTTCCTGGCTGAGCAGGAACGCGCTTTCGATGATGTGGTGATCGGTCACGCCGCGCCACAGCCGTTCGAGGTGGTAACCGCCTTCTGCTGCAATGTTGGCGGTCCAACGCGCTTCAGGATCGGCGCGGTCGAGCCAGGCGGCGGCAAGAGCAGCGGCGTGCTGGCGCTTATCCGCATTAAGATCGGGATCAAGGGCACCCATGAGGGCAAGCGCCTCGATAATCGTCGGATCATACTTCCGGGGCACATAACGCATCAGGGTTCGCATCCGCCGGGCGTGTTCGACGAGCTGTAACAAGTCTGCACCAACGCGCGCACCGCCGGGCCCTTCAAGCCGCGTCGAGGCGACGCCCGCTTCGACCAGATATGTGTCGAGCTTGCCATCATCTTTCAGGTACATTTCGCTGCGTCCACGCGATGCTTTGTAAAGCGGCGGCTGCGCAATGAAGAGGTGGCCGCTTTCAATCACGCTTTTCATGTGACGATAGAAAAAAGTCAGGAGCAGCGTGCGGATGTGCGCGCCATCGACATCAGCGTCGGTCATGATGACAATCTTGTGGTAACGCAGCTTTTCTATGTTGAAGTCATCTAGTATGCCCGTGCCCATGGCCTGAATGAGCGTGCCGATTTCCTTCGATGACAGCATCCGGTCGAGACGCGCGCGTTCGACGTTGAGGATCTTGCCGCGCAAGGGCAGGATCGCTTGAAAATGACGGTCGCGGCCCTGTTTGGCGGAACCACCGGCGCTGTCGCCTTCAACAAGGAAGAGTTCGGATTTGGCGGGGTCTTTTTCTTGGCAATCAGCAAGTTTGCCGGGAAGCGATGCAATGCCCATTACGGATTTGCGGCTGGCTTCGCGCGCTTTTTTGGCGGCTTCGCGGGCAGCGGCGGCGTCGATGGTTTTCTGAATAATGCTCTTTGCGTGTGCCGGGTTTTCTTCAAGCCATTCGGCCATCTTGTCAGCCATCAGGCTTTCCAAAGGCTGGCGCACTTCCGAGCTGACCAGCTTGTCCTTGGTTTGCGATCCGAACTTGGGATCGGGCAGCTTGACCGAAACAATCGCGGTCAAGCCCTCACGCATGTCCTCGCCCGTCAGCGTGACTTTTTCCTTTTTCATCAACCCCGATTTTTCGGCGTAATTGTTGAGCGTGCGAGTCAGCGCGGCGCGGAAAGCCGACAAATGCGTGCCGCCGTCGCGCTGCGGGATGTTGTTCGTGAACGGCAGGACGTTTTCATAGTAACTGTCGTTCCATTCCAGCGCGACGTCGATTTCCACGCCATCACGCTGGCCGTGGACGGCAATCGGATCAGGGAATAGCGGGTTTTTTGCGCGGTCGAGATATTTCACAAACGCGGCAATTCCACCTTCATAATAAAGCTCATGTTCGACCCGCTCGGCATGGCGCGCGTCGACAAGGAAAATGCGCACGCCCGAATTGAGGAAAGCAAGTTCACGGTAACGGTGCTCGAGCTTTTCGAAATCATATTCCGTAATCTTGAAGGTCTGCGGCGAGGCGAGAAACGTAACGCGCGTCCCCTTTTTCCCGTTTGCCGGACCAACGACTTTTAGCGGCGCAACCGCATCACCATGCGCAAACTGCATGTAATGTTCTTCGTCATCGCGCCAGATCGTCAGGTCGAGCGTCGTCGACAGCGCATTGACGACCGAAACGCCAACGCCGTGGAGACCACCCGAAACCTTGTAAGCATTATCGTCCGACGTATTCTCGAACTTACCGCCCGCGTGAAGCTGCGTCATGATGACTTCGGCGGCGCTGACGCCTTCCTCCGTATGCATGCCCGTCGGGATGCCGCGACCATTGTCTTCGACCGAAACCGAACCATCAGGATTGAGCGTGATGACGATTTTGTCGCAATGCCCGGCCAGCGCTTCATCAATGGCGTTATCCGAAACTTCGAAGACCATATGATGAAGGCCGGAGCCGTCATCGGTGTCGCCAATGTACATGCCAGGACGCTTACGGACAGCGTCCAACCCCTTCAAAACCTTGATGGAATCGGCATCATAGGCGTTTGCATTGGGCGTATTGTCTGGGACGGTAACTTCGGGCGTCGTTTTGGGTGTGTCTGTCATGGACAGCCTATAGGGAAAGGCCCCCGAAAACCCAAGGGAAAACGGCCTTAACAGAACCGAAACCAAAGGGATTGCATATGACAAAAAAGAGGGCAATTGGTGCTACTTGTTTTGTTGCGTGCTTTGTTGAGGATGTGATCTTCATGTTGCAGTCGCGTAACTATGCGCCGTCGTCCGATCTGGCGCCCTATTTGCGCAACCACTTCGTGTTTCGTGCGCCATTGCCCGCGGATATGGAATTGATTGACCCGTTGTTGTCTGAAACCGCAATGTTGCGCGTTCTATTGCAGGGGGACTGGGCGGCAGAGATGTCGCCGGGGACCTGGCAGGTTGAGGGACCGACAATCCTGTTCGGCAATAACACGCGCTGTTTCAATGTCCGTGTGCGCGGGCCGTTTGTGGTCGCTGGAACGGCGATCCGTCCTGCGGGGTGGACAGCGTTATGCGATCAGAAAGCCAGCATTTTCGCTGATGGCATGTTTCCCGCGCACGTCGCATGGGGGGATGATGCAGATCAGCTTTATCATGACGCTGCCGAGCAGGCCGACGACGCAGGCATTGTCGCCGCGCTGGAAAAATTCTGGCGCAATCAATTGGTCAAGTTCGGGACACCCGATACCGATCCTGCGATGGCAGCATTTGAGGAAATCACAAATAGCGACAGCACAGCGCGTGTAGCCGATGTGGCAGCGCAGGTCGGCCTGTCGGCGCGGGCGTTCGAGCGGCGGTGCTGTGCGACGTTCGGACTGACCCCCAAGGCCGTGATGCGCCGCAGCCGCTTTCTCGATATGGCAGCGGCGCTGCGCGGGATCAGCGATCCGGGCGAGGAAGAACGCGCCGCTTTGCGCTTTTCGGACCAGTCGCACCTTAATCGCGAGTTTCGGTATTTCATCAAAATGACCCCGGGCGTGTTTGAAAAGACACCGACGCCGCTCATGGATGCAGTTCTTAAACTGCGGCAGGATCGCAACGTTTGACCGCGCCGTCGGCAACGATGTAGTGTGTCGCAGACGCTGGGGCAGCATCGAACAGCGCGGACTCAGTTCCCGTTAGCCACACCTGACCACCGCCGCTGTCCAGTCGCTCGAACAAAGCAGCACGGCGCGAAGGATCAAGGTGCGCGGCGACTTCATCGAGAAGAAGGATCGGGCGGCGCAGGACTTGTTCAGCAACAAGATCGGCATGGGCAAGGATAATGCCGAGGAGGAGGGCTTTC
>JAYTWA010000064.1:0-1621 GCA_043743675.1 Sphingomonadales bacterium | reverse complement strand
TGCTTGGCCGCGCGGGTTGCTTCTTCCAGAATATGGAAAGTCAATTTGCTGATCCGGTTGTGCTCTTCGGCCGGCAGGATGAACGCCTCGGGCGAGATTGCTCCACGCGTCGGATGCTGCCAGCGGACGAGCGCCTCCGCGCCCGTAATCCGGTCTTCGCGCAGACTGAACTGCGGTTGATAGGCGATCCAGATATCGCCATTGTCGATTGCGGCGTCCAGCTCGCTCATCAGTGACAGTTCCCACGCGCTGTCGGCATCGTTCACGCTGGTGTTGATCATCATCAATTTATGCTGAGCAGCGGCGTTGTCAGCCGCCATTAGTGCGCGTCCGATCCGGTTGGTCACGGGACGCGCGAAATCCATGTCGATCCCGAACGCCAAATAGATATCGATTTTGCGATCCCGAATGACGAAATGGCTTTCAATCAGCCGCGCCAGACCCTCGATATGGCCGGTCAATTCCTGGGTGGAAAGCTGTGGTCCAAGCCAGTACAGCACATCTTCGGCTTGGTAGAAGATGGTTTGTTCACCCGGCAGGTTCAACCGGCGCGCTATTTCAGAAACCAAGTCGTCTTCGACGGGTTCAGCAAAACTTGCCCCGATCGCTGCATAATTGCGGATCCGCATCGCGACCATCGGGCGCGTTGCTGCCAGTGGTTGCTCGCGCAGCGCGGACAGGTTTGGCATCAGCGTACCTGCGTTGCGCAGGCTTGCCTCGAGCAAGTCACGGAGCAAGGTCGAGCGGATCACTACTATTCCGAATAATAAGTAAGCTGGCAGAAAAACAGCGGTGATCAGAAATGCGTCGAGGAGAAATGGAACGGTGAGCCCCGTCAATACCGTTGCAACTGTGATAACGGCGGCGCGCCGGCGCGAACGCGCTTTAAGGAATAGTGCAGCAAGCATTATTGCCGCCAAAAATGCCGGCAACCAACCAACGTTGATAGGCCGTCCCTCGCGCAGCGTTTGAGCGCCGATGGCATGCGCATAAACCGCAGGAAACCAATCCTGCCCCGCAACTTGAAGCCAGTCGTTTGAAAGCAAGGTTGTGTAACCTATCAGGACGTCTTTGCCTTTGAGATCAATATTCGGCAGTCGGCCGCTGATGATATCGATGTAAGAATACGTAGGCACCGACCGCACTTTCATGGACCAATCCGGCCGAAAGCTAGTGTCTGGACGTCCTGTAACCCCAGCGATATCGGCCGCGATTCCTGGAACGTTCTGCCCGTTGATCAAGCTTGCGTAGAACAATTCAGCTGACAGCGAAAATGGTGCAACCCGTCCTGTCAGCGCTCGAACCTGTGCCACTTGCTTGAACGGGACGGTCGGCCAGATAACCTCATCGCCGCCCGTATTGCGATTGAGCGCAAGTGTCACGCCCAGGAAAATTCGACCGGGATGTTTTGCTAAGGTCTTAGCAAATTGAGCGTCACCGGCTTGGTCAACGGTGTCAGCGAACGCCTTGTCGTAATAAATACGGTGGGCACCAAGCGCCAGCAACGCTTCGACCAGTTTTACATCGTTCGTGCGCGAATAGTTAATCGACCCTAGTTCGCGGATTGTCCGATCATCGATAGCTATCAAGACGACTGATTTGTCAGCAGGATGCGACCACA
>JAYTWA010000063.1:0-1584 GCA_043743675.1 Sphingomonadales bacterium | reverse complement strand
GACGCCGATGGCAAAAGACGACGAATTTGGAAAAGGCGACCAATCGGGATTATGAAAGCGATACAGTATATCGCCAGTCCGATTGCGCCTGAAAACACGGCAAAATAAAGATAAGTGTTCACGAAATCGACGATCCCTTCGCCTTGGACCATGTCCTGCATGCGTCCCATAACAACCGTAAAGTCTTCACCGAACAAAGGGCTTTTCCAGAATTCCTGCATCCCGCGACGGAGCAGCTCGGTGCGATAATCACCAGAGCCGGTTGCTTCGTTGAGGCTTGTCGAAATCTGGTCGTTGATTGATCCGATCATCGTTGCCGTCGCATAAGCGCCGGATAAAAACAGGCCAGTGAGACTCAGTTGCCCAATGCCGGCGATACCGCGCCGGTAGAATGAGCTCACGACGAACGCCACTGCAATGCCGATCATCCCACCACGCGATTGCGGTGCCAGCGTGCCGATTGCCACGAGCAACACCACGCCAATATAGGCCAAGTTGGATACAAAGGATCGCCGAACCGCGAGTGCAGCAGCAAAACAGATCACAAGTACGAAGCCCATGTTAGTGGCTTCCGACATAGGTCCATAAGCGCGCATCATCCCGCCGCGCCATTTGACGAATACGTCCACATCGATGCCGTATCGCGGCACCATCGATGCATAAAGCGGCCAGGTTGATCGTGCTTCATAAAGCACAATGACAGCGAGGATGATGCCTAGCCCAGCCATTGCTGTTAAAAGTGTTCGCCATTCGACAGCGTTGCGTGCTGACCGTGTGACAAGGTAAACCGGAATTACATAGACGAAAAGATACATTGCCACTTGGCGTAGATAGCCGATCCACGCCCCCTCGCGCGCATCAATGACGATCAATACGGCAATCACCATGAACATGGTGACGTCAGCCCATGGCGGCGCCTTTGCCGCCCGTCCGGGCGCGATCAAAAAGGCAATAAGACCACCGACTGCCAGCGAGCTTTGGATCGACCAGAGAAATAACCACATGCTGCCGAGTCTCAGGTCGATCTGAAGCGTGGGCAGGGCAAATACGCCCATCGCCACGATCATGCCAACTTTCAACTTTGTGCGCCCGAATATAATCGGCACCAGCCCGATTGCGATATGCGCGATGATCAATGTCGGGGCCAGATAGCCAATGGCTGCCATCACACCCAAGACGATTCCGGGCAGATGTCCGACGTCGCGTCGCGTGGCGCGCGTCGATGCCATGTAAAATATGACTGATCCCACAACGATCAGCAATTCAATGAACAACAGGTTTTTTAGCACTGGCCTAGCATTCCTATTGCGTGCCGCTCACCGACCGCCCCGGCGCATTACTATCGCAAAGATACGGGGTCCGTCGACCAGATAGCGACGCCACAGTCTTTTTGGTTCGGTCAACAGGCGATAGGCCCACTCAAATCCAAGTTTCTGGATGATAAGCGGCGCGCGCTTTTGTCGCCCTGTAAGGAAATCAATTGATGCGCCTATGCTAAGCGCAACGCCGCGTTTCGCACCCAATTGCCGGGCGCGATGCAGCAGGATTTCACCTTGCGGGCTGCCGACAGCAACGAACGTGAAG
>JAYTWA010000062.1:0-10952 GCA_043743675.1 Sphingomonadales bacterium | reverse complement strand
TGCGCGCCGACGCCGACTTCTTGCCCGACTGCGATATAGCCGTAGCCGGTTTCGGGGGCGTCGGGCGAGATCCCGAAGGTCGCGAGCCAGCCGCGTTCGACCAGTGGCAAGGCGGCATCGATGGCGGCCATGAAAGCGGATTGGTCGGTAATCACATGGTCGCTGGGCATGACCAACAAGGGATCAGCGGGATTGGACGCGAGCGCCGCAAGCGCAATCGCAGGCGCCGTATTACGCGCAAGCGGTTCGAGGATCAGCGTCGCCGCTCGTCCCTCCAGCTGTTCCTCGATCAAATCGACATGTCGGGCATTGGCGACAATCAGCGGTTCGCCAAAGCGCGTTTTGTCGCCCGCGCGGTCAAGCGTCAGCTGAAACATCGTCCGCTCACCCGTCAGTGCGAGGAACTGTTTGGGACGCTCATCGCGTGACATCGGCCACAAACGCGTGCCCGATCCACCCGATAAAATAACAGGAACAACGCATGCAATTTCAGCCATGAAACAGCCTCATAAAGATATTAAACGCAATTTTCAGGAAATTTTTGTCAATTTGGCCGACAGGGGTTCAGGGTGTCGGAAAATTTGACGCTTTTTGATATGGGGCACAGACAAACCGCGCGATGTTCAGGTTGTTCAAACATTATGTGCCCTATGCGGTGCTACTGCTCGCGCTGTTTGATTTCGTGCTGCTGCTGGGGGCCGCTGAACTCGCCTGGGTGATCCGCGCGCGGCAGATCGGCATGTTCATCGATCCGGCCGTAACGCGCATCGTGCCGTTGGTCAGTTTCGCGCTATCGCTCCAATTCGCGATGATCGCCGTGGGGGTTTATGGCGTTGATGCAGTGCAGTCACTACGCTTTGCCGCGGCAAGAGTGCTGGTGGCCATCTGCCTCGGCGTGATTTTTCTGTCGCTTGTCTACTTCCTCATCCCCGGCGCGACTCTGTGGCGGTCAAATTCGCTTTATGCGATGGTCATCGCGTTTATCCTGCTGGTCGCGATCCGGGCGATGCTCGGTAAGGCACTGGGCAGCGAGACATTCAAGCGGCGCGTACTCGTCCTGGGCGCGGGGCAGCGCGCAGACCGGCTGCGGCGGCTGGGTGATTCGAAAGGGGCGGGATTCACGGTCGTTGGCCATGTCGATATGGGCGACGTGCCCAGCGTGATCCCAACAGCCATATCGCGTGAGCATATCGAAAATCTGTCGGATTATGTGACCCGGCTTAACGCCAACGAAGTTGTGCTGGCGCTCGAGGAGCGACGCAATGCTATTCCGCTGAATGACTTGCTTCGCGTGCGGACAGCGGGCGTGCATGTTAACGAGATCACGACGTTCCTTGAACGCGAAACCGGCCGCGTCGATTTGCGATCAACCAACCCGAGCTGGCTGATTTTTTCGGACGGTTTTTCAAGCGGGCGACGGCTATCGTCGGTTGCCAAACGGGTGTTCGACATTGGCGCGAGCGGGTTGCTGCTCGTGCTGACAGTGCCACTGGTGATGATCACAGCGTTGTTGGTAAAGATGGAATCGAGGGGGCCCGCTTTCTATCGCCAGACGCGCGTCGGCCTGTTCGGGCAGGAGTTTGATATTCTTAAACTGCGATCCATGCGCGTCGATGCCGAAGTGGGTGGCACGGCCGTCTGGGCAGAGAAAGATGATCCACGCATTACCCGCGTGGGGCGGATCATCCGCAAGCTGCGCATTGACGAACTTCCTCAGGTCTGGACTGTCCTGAAAGGCGAAATGAGCTTTGTTGGCCCGCGACCCGAGCGCCCGACATTTGTGACCGAACTCGCACAGCAAATGCCTTATTATGCTGAACGCCACATGGTGAAGCCGGGCATTACCGGATGGGCACAGATTAACTATCCCTATGGCGCAAGCATGGACGATGCTCGGCACAAACTCGAATATGATCTTTATTATGCCAAAAATTACACGCCGTTCCTCGACGTGGTGATCCTGTTGCAGACGATCCGCGTCGTTCTGTTCCCGGAAGGCGCACGATGATCGGGCTTGTCGCCTATCTGGGGCACGCGCTGGCGGCGCTGCTGTTTGGCATTCTTGCGGTTGGTGAAGTGCGCGCCGCCAAGACTGACCGGCAACGCTGGGTCCTGGCAATGGCTTATACAGCGACGTCATTATGGGCAATCGCAGGGGCGGCGCGCGAACCGATGAGCGCGGTGGGTGCCTATGCCGAAACGCTGCGCAATGTGGGCTGGCTGGGTTTCATGTATGCCTTGTTACGACGCGGCGAGGGGGTGCGGCGGATGTGGTCACTACGCGCCGTTTACGCAGCACTGCTGCTGGTCGCGGCGCTGCAAATCGGCATAGGCACGTCGTCTTATTACCTGACCGCCGACAGCAACATTGTGCCGCTGATGTTGCAGGCAACATTTGTAATGCGGATGATGTTTGCGATTGGCGCGCTGGTACTGGTCCATAATATTTATACCGCAGCCGCAACCGGCGCGCGCGGCGGGATCGGGTTGCCGATGGCGGCACTGGCCGCACTGTGGGCCTATGATCTGAACGTCTACACGCTGTCCTATATCGCAGGGGACTGGGTTGCATGGCTGGTCGCACTGCGCGGTTTTGCCGTTGCGGCGTTGGCGCCGGTGTTCGCACTGGCGGCACGGCGTAATCAGGGCTGGTCGATCCGCCTGTCTCGTACCGTGGCATTCCGGTCATTGTCTCTGGGGATTGTCGCAGCTTACCTGTGTTTGACCTTTGCGGTGTCGGCGCTGCCTAATGCGGTCGGCGCGTCGGGCGCGGCAATAGTCCAGGTCGGGTCGCTGATCCTCGCAGCGATTGCGGCAACGATCATCTTGCCCAGCCCGCAGCTGCGGGCGCGGATGCGGGTGTTGCTCTCCAAGCATATGTTTGCGCACCGTTATGATTACCGCGCCGAATGGCTGCGCTTTACGGATACGCTGGGACGTCCCGGCGATGCGCCCGCGCCGCTCGATGTGCGCGTCGTGAAGGCGATTGCCGACATCACCGAATCGCCTGCAGGGCTATTGCTTGTGCCCGAAGAAATGGGACTGGCGGCGCGCGCGGGGTGGAATTGGGACATGTCGCTGGTTCCGGCGTTCGTGCCGGGCGATGATCTGGTCGCGTTGCTGGCGCAGGGACGCATTCTCGAACTTGATCCGTTGCGTGCAGAGACCAAGGATGCCGCCGACGAGGCGCGCGCCATCCCAGCATGGATTTTGGCCGACACAGCGAATTGGGCGATTGTCCCGCTCATTCATTTTGACCGGCTGGCAGGCGCTGTGCTGGTTGCGCGGCCGCCGATTGCACGAACACTCGACTGGGAGGATTTCGACATGCTCCGTGTTGCGGGACGACAAGTGGCAAGCTACCTTGCCGAAGCGCGGGGGCAGGAAGCGTTGTCCGACGCCAAGCAGTTTGACGAGTTCAACCGGCGCTTTGCGTTTATCATGCACGACATCAAAAACCTCGTGAGCCAGCTGACTTTGGTGACGCGCAATGCCGAGCGCCATGCTGACAAGCCCGAATTCCGCGCCGACATGATCGCGACGCTGCAATCTTCGACAACAAAAATGAACGATCTGCTCGAACGCTTGTCACAACATAATACAGGGCGTGCGGAAGAACCACGCAGCATTGTCCTCGGGCCACTGGTCACACAGCTTGCGGGCGCAAAACGCATCCAGCATCCCGTAATTGTCGCAGGCAACATGGCCTATTGCGCGATGGCCGATCCCGTGCGGTTGGAAGGAGCGTTGGGCCATTTGCTGCAAAATGCCATCGACGCAAGCGAGCCGTCGGAACCGGTGACAATAACGGTCATAAAACAAGGTGAAGAAACCGGCATCGAGATTGCTGACAAGGGGCATGGCATGACGCTTGATTTCGTGCGCGGTCAGCTTTTCCGCCCCTTTGCTTCGACAAAAGACGGTGGTTTTGGCATCGGCGCGTTTGAGGCGCAGACGATCATCGTCGGTATGGGCGGGCGCGTGACCGTGGACAGCGAGCCCGGACAGGGCACCCGCTTCATGGTCTGGCTGCCAACACCGACCCGCTGGCATGAGGCGTTGGTGGCATGACGGACGGGCCCAAACCAAAACTCCTGATCGTCGAGGATGACGAGGGGCTTCAGCGGCAATTACGCTGGGCCTATGACGATTATCAAGTGATCGTAGCGGGCGACCGGGCGAGTGCGATTGACGCGTTGCGCGCCGAAGAACCCGATGTTGTGACGCTGGATCTTGGCTTGCCGCCTGAGCCCGATGGCACGGCGGAAGGGTTTGCAACACTTGACGCGATCCTTGCGCTGAAGCCCGATACCAAGGTGATTGTCGCTTCAGGGCATGGCGCGCGCGAAAGTGCATTGCGTGCGATTGCGGGCGGGGCGTATGATTTTTACGCAAAGCCAGTGGACATCGACGAACTTGGCCTGATCGTCCGCCGCGCGTTTCATCTGCACGGAATCGAAGCTGAAAACCGGCGATTAGCGAAAGCCGTGTCGGGTAACGCTGTGCTCGGAGGGATGATCACCGCTGCGCCCGAAATGCTCAAAGTCGCGCGGACGATTGAGCGGGTGGCCAATGCTGACGTGACGGTCATGCTGCTGGGGGCGAGCGGAACGGGCAAGGAATTGCTGGCGCGCGGACTGCATGAGGCAAGCGACCGCCGCAAGGGCGCGTTCGTCGCGATTAACTGCGCCGCGATCCCCGAAACGCTGCTCGAAAGCGAATTGTTCGGGCATGAAAAGGGCGCGTTTACGGGTGCGGTCAAGACAACCGAAGGCAAGATCGAACTGGCGCAAGGTGGCACGTTGTTCCTTGACGAAATCGGTGACGTGCCGCTGCCGTTACAGGTAAAACTGCTGCGGTTTATTCAGGAACGCGTGATCGAGCGGATCGGCGGGCGCAAAGCGATTCCCGTCGATACGCGGATCGTGTGCGCAACCCATCAGGATCTCGACGCGATGATTGCAGCGCAGAGTTTCCGCGAAGACCTGTATTACCGGCTTGCCGAAATCGTCATCAAAATCCCGACGCTTGCCGAACGGCCGGGCGATGCAAGCCTGCTCGCGCGGCATTTCATGGGGCGCTATGCGAGCATGAACAAGGACGTGAAGGGGATCGCGCCCGATGCGCTCGCCGCGATTGATACGTGGGGCTGGCCCGGCAATGTCCGCGAATTGGAAAACCGGATGAAGCGCGCTGTCATCATGGCGGATGGCAAGCTGGTAACGGCCGCCGATCTTGATCTTGACGGCGGTGATGCGGACAGCGACGTCATTAACCTGAAGGCTGTGCGCGAAACAGCGGACCGCAGCGCAATCCGGCGCGCCTTGGCGCGGGCCGACGGCAATATATCAAACACCGCCAAACTGCTCGGGATTAGCCGTCCGACGCTTTATGATCTGTTCAAAAGCTATGACATTTCGGCGTAAACTTGCACGTGCTGTTGGCATCGCGATGCTGGCGGCGGGCGTCGCAAAAGCAGTGCCGATCAGCGCCACGGCGCGGGCCGACCTCTATGTTCTCGAAGCGCGGAATATGTTGACGAAAGGCGATGTCGACGGTGCGATTGCGGCAATTGAACGTGCGCTGACACTTGATCCCAAGAATACCGATGCGCTGCTTTATGGCGGCAATCTGGTGCGGGATCGTTACGGTCTGCTGGCTGCGTTACCCTGGTATGACCGGCTGTTGGCGATTCAGCCTGACCATCGTGATGCGACGTTTGAAAAAGCAGCGACACTAGGCGATGCGGGGCGCTCGGCCGAAATGCTTGGCGTATCACGCCAGTTGCTTGGCCTTTCCAAATATAATGCACAGGCGCTGTATCTTCAGGCCGTGTTGGCCGCGCGGGCAGGCAAATGGGATTTGTCACGCACCATTTTTTACCGCGCCGACGACCGGCTGGACGGGATTGCGGGGACATCATTGCTGCGTGCGATGCAGATGTTGCAGGCCGGCGCAAACGACCGCGCGATTGCACAGCTGCGCCCGCTGTTGAATGCACAGCCGGGCAATATCAAGGTGCGGCGTCTGCTCGGGCTGGCGCTGTCGCGCTCGGGCAGCGGCGCGGATGCCATTGATGTGTTGCAGCCACTGGCCGCGCGGGGGGACGGCTATGCGCTGTATATCACGGGCCGCGCATGGGAAGCGCTGGGCAACAGCGCGGCCACTGCCGAGGCGCTTGACAGCGCGGCGCGAGCGGGAGCTGGTGATCTCGATGCGGGTATGCTGGCGGCGCTCGACAAATTTTTGACGACCAATCCGGCGAATGCGGCGGCACAGCGCGCGGCAGCGGATCGGGCGTTGTCGCGCGGTGAATGGGACGCTGCGGCGGCGATCTATGCGTCGCTGGCAAGCCGGTTGGGCAATCGTGATCCATTGCGCTTGGTCAATGCGGGGTGGGCCGAAATTGGCCGTGGGCAACCCGGTGCAGCGGTGGCGTTTGGCAAGCGGGCCTATGTGCTTGCGCCGATGAACCCGCTGGCGACCGCGAGCTATGGCGCGTTTCTGTCGCGTGATGGCAAGCCTGCGGAAGCCGTGCCACTGCTGGAAAAGGCGGTCGCGATGGTGCCAACTGACGCCCGGTTGTCACAGGAATTGGCAGTAGCACGCAAAGCGCTTTAGACGGCAATTATGGACGACGACACGCTCCGCCGCATTGCTGACGCGCTTGAGCGGTTGGCTCCGCCTTTGCCGACGCCGCCATTAACGGATGCGGCGGCTTACGTCTGGAATGGTGCGGTGCTGACGGTGGCGCATTTCGCGCCGCTCTCGATTGACTTGCTCACTGGGATCGACACGCAAAAATCGATCCTTCTCGACAATACACGCCGGCATGCGGCGGGCCATGCCGCCCATGATGCGCTACTCTGGGGCGCGCGGGGATCGGGGAAATCGGCTTTGACCAAGGCTGTGGTTGGCGCGGTCGGTGGTGATCTTGCGCTGGTCGAACTGGCGGCAACCGATGTTTCGGGGCTGCCGGGATTATTCGACGCGATTGCTGGGTGGTCGCGCCCGGTAATCGTGTTCATCGATGATTTGGGATTTGATGACGGCATTGCCTCGGCGCGGGCACTGCGTTCGGTGCTGGATGGCGGGAGCAGCGCGCGGCCTGCGCATGTCCGGCTCTATGTGACGTCGAACCGGCGGCATATCGTGGCACGCGATCTGGCCGAGCAAGAGTCCGCCATTAACGTCCGCGATGTCGTTGATGATCGACTGGCGCTGGCCGATCGATTTGGGTTGAGCCTTGGTTTTCATGTCTGTGATCAGGAGACTTATGTGGCAATGGTCGCGCGTTATGCGGCCGCCTATGCCCTGCCCTTCGATGCGCAGGATGCGATCAGCTTTTCGACGCAGCGTGGGAGCCGGTCGGGACGAGTAGCCTGGCATTATGTTGTGGAGTTGGCGGGGCGCGAGGGCCGCAGTTTAAGCTAATGTCTCGACCATTTCGGCGAGCGTCAGCCAGCGTTCCTCGGCGACATCCTTTTCGGCGCGGGCGGTTTCGATGGCCTTGGTCAGCGCTTCGAACTTTGCAAAGTCGCGGGTGTAGAGTGTTGCGTCTGCAAGCAGAGCTTCGTCGCGAGTAATGGCAGCTTCAATTTCTTCGATGCGTTTGGGCAGGATGTCGAAATCGCGCTGATCTATATAAGTGAGTTTTTTTGATCGTTTCGCTCGCTCGGCGGAGATCGATTTAGCGCTTGATTTAGGCGCTGTTTTGATGGCTCGCCGCGCTTCCCAATCGGCGTATCCGCCTGTAACAATATCGACTTTGCCCGAGCCGTCGAGGCCGAGTGTGATCGTTACCGTGCGATCAAGAAAATCGCGGTCGTGGCTGACAATCAGGACGGTGCCATCATAGTCGGCAATGACTTCCTGAAGCAGATCAAGCGTTTCGAGGTCCAAGTCATTGGTCGGTTCATCAAGCACCAACAAATTCGACGCACGTGAGAATTCGCGGGCAAGGAGCAGGCGGGATCGCTCGCCGCCTGAGAGTGTGCCGATCAGCGCATCAACGACTCCCGGATCAAACAGAAATTCCTTGAGATAGCCGATGATGTGCTTCTTCACGCCCAGCACTTCGATCCAGTCGCCGCCATCCGCCAGCACTTGCCGCACAGCTTTTGCGGGGTCCATCAAGCTGCGCTGCTGGTCAATAATGACACTGTCGAGCGTTTTGGCGAGCGTGACCGTGCCGCTATCAGGTGCGAGTTCGCCGGTGAGCAGCTTGAGCAATGTCGATTTGCCCACACCGTTACTGCCAACAACGCCGATCCGGTCGCCACGTTGAATGCGCAGGCTGAAATCCTTGATGACAGGACGGTCCCCGAACGACTTGGTGACATGCTCGGCCCGAATTACGGATTTGGTGCGAACATCATCATTGCCCAGCGAAATCTTCGCCCCGCCCATCGGCCCCATCATCGCCGCACGCGCGGCGCGCATTTCCATGAGTTGCGCCTTGCGCCCTTCATTGCGTGCGCGCCGGGCTGTAACACCGCGTAGTAGCCAATGTTCTTCAAGTTTCAATTTCGCGTCGAGCTTTTCAGCGGCGCGCGTTTCTTCGGCGTAAATGCTTTCAGTCCAGGCCTCGAAGCCGCCAAAGCCAATGTCCTTGCGGCGGATCGCGCCGCGGTCGAGCCACAATGTTGATTTGGTCAACCGCGTCAGGAACGTCCGATCATGGCTGATCGCAACGAACGCGCCTCGATAGCGCCCCAGCCAATCCTCCAGCCAGTCAATCGCCGCCAGATCGAGATGGTTGGTCGGCTCGTCGAGCAGCAGGACATCGGGGTCCATCGACAGCGCGCGGGCAATTGCCGCGCGACGCCGTTCCCCGCCCGAGGCCGAGGCAGCATCGCGTGACAGATCAATGCCAATCTGGCTCGCAATGCTTTCGACATCATGGATCGCCGGGGGCGTATCGCCCGACAGCGCAAAGTCGCGCAGCGTTGCAAAACCCTTCATCACGGGTTCTTGTTCAAGAAGAATGACGCGCGATCCGGGCACAATAGTGCGCCGCCCTTCATCACATTCGAGCGTGCCCCCGAGCAAGCGCAGCAGCGTCGTCTTGCCCGCGCCATTGCGACCGATCAGCGCCAGCCGGTCGCGTGGCGCCACAAAAATGTCGAGATGACGGAACAGCCAGCCGCTTCCCTGAATGAGTCCTAGGTCTTCAAAACTGAGGATTGGTGCAGCCATGCCCGCGCCCTTACGGTGCAAAGCTCCGACGTTCTAGGGCGTCAGAGCGCAAAATCGAGCACTTATTTACCAAATTGTCGCAAAAATGCCGTGAGATGGCCTCGGGTGGCTTGACGGCACGTCAAAGGGGGAACAACGAGTCGATTAGCGCATAATCAGCGCCGATCTTTTAGGGAGGACACCCATGGCCGACGTCAAGAAGCCCAATGCACTGCAACAGCCGCTGACCCCATCAGCCGAACTCGCCGCCGTTATCGGCGCGGGCACTGTAACCCGTGGCGACATGGTCAGCAAAATCTGGGTTTATATCAAAGCCAATAAACTGCAGAACCCCTCTAATATGCGCGAAATCATCGCGGATGCAAAGTTAAAGGCGGTATTCGGCGTCGACAAATGCACGATGTTCGAAATGAACAAATATCTGTCGAAGCATCTTTCGTAGATTGATCTCCGGCGGGCGCGCTTAAAATTTATTGAGCGCGTCCGTCAGAACTTGTGCCTGCGCTGCATCGGCAGCAGCATCGCTATTATCGTCCGTTCCGGCGAGTACGCTGACTTGCCAACAAACAAAAATCACGAATGCAATCGCCCACCACCGGCTGCTAAACAATCTTCGTCCGGTAAATGGCCACATTTTTCAACCTGACTCGTTCATGCTTTTTTGTGACGTGCGGCGATCAAGTCGAATACCCCGGCATAAAGGGGCTGATCAAATTGCGCGCCGTATACATAGCCGCGCGCCCAATGCACTGTTGCGTCCAACGTGCTCATGCCAGGGATTGTTACAAAAACCTTGCTGCCCGGGCGGATTGTGAAGCTGGTTTCAAAACGAAAGCCGGTCATCGATAAGTCGATCACATCGACTTCAAATTTCTGTGACGAACCGGGTTCGCGCAGGCAGGCGTTGAAACGCACATCAAGACGCATCGTTTTGCGATGCTCGCTGGGCAAAGCGTTGCTGGCCATGTCCGTCCCCAAATCCCTGATCGCCGTAAAAACTACTTTTCACTAATGGGTAACGGGTTTCGGACGTGTTAACGCCAGCAATCTATTTCCGCGTTTTCAAGGCGTTTACGGCGGCGAGTGTTCCCGAAACATGGCCGTCGGGTGCCATTGCCGAATAAACAAAAGCGATTTTGCCATTTTTACCTATGACGTAAGAGGTGCGGTTAGACCGTGCCATGACAGGCAGCTTCACGTCATACCCTGAAATCATGGCGGGGCTGGCCACGCCGACGGCAAATTTGTTGCGGCATTCCTCGACAGAGAATTTGGCAAGCTTGTCGATTGGATCAGCAGCAACACCAATCAAGGTCGCGCCAGCTTTTTTGAAATCGTCGCTGGCGAGTGCAAACTGTCGTGCTTCAATCGTGCAGCCCGATGTGAAGGCCGCCGGGAAAAAATACAGGACAACTGGCCCTTTTTGCAGCGCCTTTGCCAGCGAGAAACTGAACTGCTTACCACCGATGGCGCCCTGCGTTGTGAAGTCGGGCGCAGCGGCACCAACAGGAAGCGATGCCTGCGCGAGAGCGGGAATGGCTAGTGTGAAAGCAGCAAGCAAGGCACGCATCGGAAATCTCCTATCAACAGACATGAGTGAATAGCGCGTTTTGCAGCGCGCGTCATGCCCCCTAAAGTTCAGGTGGCATCTGTCGTTGATCAGGCATGGACACACTGCTGCCACATGATTGTATTGGCGGGGAACAGTCCCCGAACGATACACGTCACGCCCATAAAACCTGTAGCATCGCCCG
>JAYTWA010000061.1:0-4267 GCA_043743675.1 Sphingomonadales bacterium | reverse complement strand
CAGGTCGAGCGGGGCCAGCGCAATCATCTGCCGCCGGTCAAACGCGCGGACGAGCACAGCCGCTTGCGGGAACGTCGTCAGGATCGGCTCAAGCTCCTTTGGTCCCAGTGCCGGATCATCGGTGCAAAACAGGATCAGCGACGCCTGCTCCGCGCCTGCCGTCCGCAACAAATCAATGCGCCGCCCATCGCCATAATAAACCTTCACACCAAATTCAGCCGTGCGTTCAATCTGTGCCGGTTTGACATCAATCAGAGTCACCGAAATCCCGTCGGCAAGCAGCATTTGCGACACTGTTTGTCCAAACCGGCCATAGCCGATGATGATGGCACTGGTATTGACAGCGGCTTCTGGCCCCTCGGGCTTGTCGCCTTTGACGGGCGCATATTCAAAGCGCCGCGCGATCATCAACAGGAACGGCGTCGTCGCCATCGACAGCGTAACGACTGCGCCGAACAGGCTGGCGGCACTGGGATCAATCAGCAGCGCTTCCTGTGCTTGCGCGAACAGGACAAACCCGAATTCACCGCCTTGGCTAAGCAACAGCCCAAGCCCGAATGCCGGTCGCGTTTCCATGCCGAACAGCTTGGCGAGGCCAAAAATGATCGCCGTTTTGATGACAACCAGCGCCGCCGCCATCCCAACAACAAACAATGGATTGGCAAGCACAGCATTCACATCGACGACCATGCCGACTGCCATGAAGAAAAGCCCAAGCAGGACCGCACGAAACGGCTCGATGTCGGCCTCAATCTCATGGCGATAGGGCGAATCAGCGAGCATCACGCCTGCAATGAATGCGCCGAGTGCGGTCGACAGGTGCAGCGTTTCCATCACCGCAGCGGCTGCAAAAACCGTGAACAGGCCAACGACAATGAACAGCTCCTGCTCGCCCAATCGACCGATCAAACGCAGCAACGGCCCGATGACAAACCGCCCTGCCAGCACCAGCCCAATCACCGCACCCAGCGTATACAGCCCCATCATCCATCCCGGCGGGTCTGAGGGATCGGCAGGCGCGCGTGACAGCACCGCGATAATTGTTACCAGCGGCACAATCGCCAGATCCTGAAACAACAGCACCGAAAAAGCCCGCTCGCCAAACGGCGTGTTAATGCGGCCCGATGATTTGAGGCTCGGCAAAACCTGTGCAGTGGATGACAGCGCGAGCGGCAACCCGAGCGCAATGGCCGCGCCCCAAGTGAACGTCGTTGCCAGCCCGATCAACGCCGCAATCGCGAGGCCGCAGACCGCCACCTGAAGCAAACCAAGCCCGAAAATATCACGCTTCAATCGCCACAGTCGCGCCGGATTGAGTTCCAGACCAACGAGAAACAGCAGCAGCGCGATGCCAAGTTCGGCCGCGCCAAGTTTCGATTCAGCCCCGCCGATCAGGCCAAGCCCATAAGGTCCGATGACCACACCCGCGAGCAAATAGCCCAGCACCGCGCCCAACCCGAAGCGGCGGAATATCATGACGAACAATAGACCCGCGCCCAGTAGAATAACGCCTTCGCGGAGAATCGATGCACTCATGAGGTCGCGTTTTGTGCGGCCTCCGCAGCGGCGTCAAATGCCAGCAGGATAGACGAGTGCCGCGCGCTGTGGGGTCGCGCGGGTGCAAAGACCTCAAGCCCCGGCCAAGACCCCGGATCATCGCGTGCTCCCGCCATGAACGCACGCAATTCTGCGCTGGCAGTAGAAATCTCTGCGGCAGTGCGACCAACAACATGCTGACCCATCAGTACCGCCGATGCCTGCCCCAACGCGCATGCACGCACTTCCTGTCCGTAGGCTGCAACCCGTCCGTCCACATTAAGCGTCACATCAACAATAACTCGGCTGCCGCATGTCGGTGATCGCCGTTCAACTGTTGCACCCGGCGCGTCCAATCGCGGGCGATCCGCCACCGATGCCGCGAGCCGCAATATTTCCATGTTGTAAAGCGGTGCGTTCATTGCGCGCGGCGCTTTTCAACGAAATCAACAACGGCTGCTGAACTGGCGCGGAGGAGCGGATAGGTTCGCGACTCAGTCATCCACTTGGGCCGCGGTGACGTGCCACCGTAAATCGTGTCATGCACCAGCGACACAAACAGAAAAACAAGCGTTGCACCGATCAGTCCCTTCAGCGCCCCAAAAGCAAAGCCCAGAACCCGGTCGAACGGTCCCAACAATGACCCCTTCGTGCTGTTGCCCAACACCTTTCCCGCCATCTTCACTGCCAAAAACGTCACACCAAAAACAACCGCAAAGCCAAGCACAGCTGCACCCGATTCTGTGCCGACGAGTCCAACCAGAATTGCGCTCATGGGGCTATGTGCGACTTTCACGGCAAGGATCGCCAAAATCCACGCCGCGAGCGAAACCGTCTCATTCACAAACCCGCGCGAAAGGCCCAGCGCAGCGCCCAGGCCAACAGTCAGCAACACCAGTATGTCGAGTGCGGTCAACGCCAAGGCTAAAACGCCCGTTCGAGTTTGCTGAGCAACGACCGCGCCGGACTCGGTGCCGGTTCGCCTTCGTCAAGGCCATCATCAAGCCGTTCGACGCGGCGATAAAGATCGATGCTTGATGCAACAAGGACCTGTGCTTCGTCCGGCAATTTGGCAACGGTCATCGCTTCGCTCGACACCGGATCGCCCAGCCGCCGTGACGGATGCAACGCGGTGTCCACCGCGATCTCGCCCGCGTCGAGCGCGCGCTGTGTCAGCAACCACGCAATCACATGCATCAACCGCGTCGTGACTTTGAGCGACTCACATGAAAAAATAACACGATCAAGCGGATCGAGTGAATCTCGGGCCACGCGACCCTGCGCGTCAAAATAACTGCGCGCCTCATCGGCAAGGAGCATTGTCTCGACATAGAGACCATCAACAAGGCGGCGGGCAAGCATTCCATCTCTTTGCCACAGGAACTGCCGCGCGGAAATCCGGAATCGGTTATCAAACCGGCCCAATTCGGGTCAGGCAATAATATCGGGCACCAATTGATCCTGCACCATCGCAATTTCGTCTTTCAGGCGCAGTTTGCGTTTTTTGAAGCGGGCCACCTGAACCTGATCACTGCTGCCGCTCAAAATCAGTGCATTGATCGCTGAATCGAGATCGCGATGCTCGGTCAGCAGATGGTTGAGTTTCGCTTCAAGTTCGCGCGGTTCCATTATCAAGCTCGTATCGCAACGCCCGCACGCACTCAACTGACTTCCCTCATCCACGGTCTATCGAAAATCGATCAAATAGTGAGAGACTTTTAACTGAAACAATGGTTCAATCCGACTCGTAGAAATAAGGAGCCACGTCGCATGGACAACGCGCATATCGCCGCCCTTCAAGCCAAACATTCCGGGATCGACCGTCGCATCGCAGACGAAGTTGCCCGCCCCCTGCCCGATATGTCGATGCTCGCGACGCTCAAGAAACAAAAGCTTAAAATCAAAGAGGCGATCAGCAGCCTGATTCATTAAATTAGGCCCTTAAAATCGGGCCTTGATCAGCGGATTTTTAATCCGGGACGCCGCGACTTATCAATGACTGGCACAAAACGCACATTTGGCTTTGCCGCTCCTATGGGTGCACGCGCTTCTTTCGGATCAATTTCTTTGTCGAACGAAACGCCGGCGCGGTCTTCAATGATCCATGCGACCTTGCCCAACACAGCACCGATGCCGCGCAAATCCGCCGACACAATGGCGCCTTCATGAAATATGGCAATGCCATCGATCATCATGCCGCCTGCAGAAAGGTTACGAACACGCACGGTCACAGCTTTTAACGCACCCTCGACCGTAATTTCGGACGAAAGAAAAAGGCTGTCGCGTGCCGCCTGACGTTTTTTGGCAATTGTTTCAGTAGTCATGGGCAGATTACGATCGTTCGTTTCAACTGTGGCAACCATAGCGCACGAACACTCACCGAATCGTAAACGTCATTCGTCGCGTGATATTTTTTCCTGCCGCTCGTGCTTTTCCTGCGCTTCGAGCGTCATTGTCGCAATCGGACGCGCTTCGAGTCGGCCCAGCGAGATTGGTTCACCCGTCACCTCGCAATAGCCATATTCGCCATCCTCGATCCGGCGTAAAGCCGCGTCGATCTTGTTGATGAGCTTGCGCTGCCGGTCGCGTGTGCGCAATTCGATGGACCAATCCGTCTCGCTTGACGCGCGGTCATTGACGTCGGGTTCACGCAACGGTTCGTTCTGCAACGTTGTCAGCGTATCTTGCCCCTCGCGAAGCAGCGACTCCTTCACGCGACCAGCTTTTCGCA
>JAYTWA010000060.1:0-2824 GCA_043743675.1 Sphingomonadales bacterium | reverse complement strand
GTCATCATCAGCCGGCGCTTGCGCTGCGCTGCCTGCAACGGCACATCGACTAACGCGACGAGTCCAAGCATCAGCCCGCCAATCGCCAGCGTGCGATTGATCATCAATCCCGCTGATGCCGACCCCGCCTCTGGATCGCCCGCCGCCAGCCCAATCAGCGCCCACCGCCCCGCATAAAGCGCAGATATGCACACGCCGCCGACCAGCAAGACCTTTGCAATCGACTTGCCCAATTCAGCCAGACCAACCTTACCGAACATGCGCCCCAACCCCGCCAAGGGGTTAATCCGCGACCATTTCGCCGACGCATTGCCCCAGCGAAAGCCCAGCGATCCCATTAGCGTCGGTGCCGCCAGCGCAGCCACCAGCGTAAACGCGAGCAGGACAACCAACGATCCCGCAACACTGGTTACAGCTTCAGCGATGGCTGTGCCCGGCGCGAAGCCACGAACATTTTCGCTGCGGAATTGAAGCATCGCACGCAACATCGCCTCCAGCGTGCGAACGATCACCGCGCCTGCGACAATCACCCACAATACACCAACACCAAATACCAACGCCGTCGAAAGCTCGCGTGATTGCAGCACATCGCCATCACGCTTTGCATCGGCCAGCTTTTTGGGCGTCGGGTCTTCGGTCTTGTCACCCTCGCTCATCGCGGCGTGATCCGTGCGGTATCTTCGAGGGTCGCCACCAGTGACCGCGTGATCGCCTGCCCCAACATTGGCATGGCGAAGGCAAACAGAAGCAACCCGCCGAGCAATGCCGCCGGCAAGCCCACTGCGAACAGGTTAAGCGCTGGTGCCGACCGCGCCAGCAATGCCATCACCAGCTGTATCAGGATGACGCCGGTGACCACCGGCAGCGCGAGAACGACACTCGCCGCAAACATCGCACCACCGAGTTTCACAACCGCACCCACGGCATCAGGAGACAGCAATCCACCGCCCACCGGCAGCGCGCGATAACTTTCGAGCACGACAGTGATAAAGGCGAGGTGCCCATCCATTGAAAGAAACAATAACGTCGCGAGGATGGTCAGCACCTGACCAATGGCGGACGTTCCCGACCCACTCATCGGATCAATCGTCGCGGCAAAGCCAAGCCCCATCGCATTCCCGATCGCCTCGCCCGCAATCGATGTTGCCGCAAAGCCCGTCTGCAACGCAAAACCGAGCGCGAGCCCAATGATGATCTCGCCAATAATCAAAGCAAAGCCCGCAACGCTCACCATCCCCTCAGGCGGCAAAACCACAGTTGCCATCACACTCCCCGGCACACCGACGGCTACGGCCAGAACTAACCGCAACAAGATGGGCACCTGCGGCGCGCCAAAAATGGGTGCGGCCAAAAACGCAGCGCCTGGCCGGATTGATGCCAGCATCAACGCAGGCAGCATCGCTTGTGCGGCCCCGATGTCGGCCCCGGTCAGCGAGTGATCTCCGGTATCCGCATGAACATCTCGCGCGTAAAATCGACCATGACCCCCATGATCGCACCACCAAACAGCGCAAGGATAATTGCCACGACGACGAGCTTCGGCACGAATGACAAAGTCGCTTCATTGATCGATGTCGCCGCCTGAACCACACCGACCAGCAACCCGACAACAAGCACTGGGATCAGGATTGGCATCGACGCCAGCGCTGTTGTCCAAAGCGCTTGTTGCGCCAACCCCATGAAAAAATCTGGGGAGTCCGCCATCAGCCAACCCCGAATGAAGCTGCCATCGACCCCATCGTCAGCGCCCAGCCATCAACCAGCACAAAAAGCAGCAGTTTGAAGGGCATTGAAACGATGCTCGGCGACAACATCATCATGCCAAGCGCCATCAACGCTGACGCGACAACAAGATCAATGACCAGAAACGGCAGGAAGATCAGGAAGCCAATCTGAAACGCCGTCTTGAGTTCACTCGTGACGAAGGCCGGAAGCAGGATCGAAAATGGAATTTGGTCGGGCGTCGCTACTTTGGGCGCTTTGGCGAGCTTGAAAAACAGATCAAGATCAGTGCTGCGAACTTGCCCTGCCATGAATTTGTGCAGCGCATTGCCGCTCCGCGCGACGGCTTCCTCGACCGCAATCTGTTTGGCTTGATAGGGTTGGTATGCTGTGCGGTTCACTTCATCGACCACCGGTCGCATGATGAACAGTGACAGGAACAGCGCCATCCCGACCAGCACTTGATTGGGTGGCGTTTGCTGCAACCCCAGCGCTTGCCGCAAGATCGATAAAACAATGATGATCCGCGTAAAACTGGTCATCATCAGCAGGATCGACGGCAACACCGCAAGCACCGTCATCAACAGCAAAAGTTGTAACGACAGCGCCAGCGGCTGCCCGCCGTTGAGGGCGCTTAACGGCGACGCTGCGACATTCGCCATCGCAACGACAATCACCACCGTTCCCCGGCGCGCTTGATAACCGCACGAAAGCCGCTTTCGATTGGCACGACATTTGATGACGCAACTGGTTTGCCTTCCAGCACCGAAATGCCGCTCCGCGAAACCCCGATCAGCAACCGCTGCCCATCAACCTCGACGAGCATGAGCGTTGACCCCGCGCCAACCGCCTGTCGCCCGACGACTCGGATCGGTTGCGCCGTCCCAATCGACAGCCCCCCGCCCTTCGCAGCGCGCAGCACAACAAGTGCGCCAACCGCCAGCCCACACACGCCGAACAAAGTCAGAATATAGGAAAAAATCACTGACGCCGCTCTTTGCGCGGGGCCGCCATTTCGGCGTCGACCACCTCAGTGATCCGCACGCCATAGTGATCGCCCGCGTTCACAACTTCACCACGCGCAATCACGGTGCCGTTGGCG
>JAYTWA010000059.1:0-3303 GCA_043743675.1 Sphingomonadales bacterium | reverse complement strand
CGATCATACCACCAAGAAAGCCTGGACGCTTTCAACCATACGACACTACCAAAGTCGTCCAGCCCGGATGCACGTGGCAAGGACGCGCCGGTCGATATTCCCAACACTGTCCTCAACTTGGAGTCGGACTCTGTCTAGCGCCCGTGGGCAAATTTTGCCGTCACGCGCGCGCAGTGTAAGCCGTGCGGATGACAAGCATTGTTGACTGGATCATCCCGCAGGACTGGGCGCATTTTACGGCGCAGGATCACACGACATGGGACACATTATTTGCGCGTCAATCCGCGCTTCTCCCCGGTCGCGCGTCGGACGCCTTCATGCGCGGGATTGATGTCCTCAAGCTGTCAAAACCCGGCATCCCTGATTTCGAAGAGCTATCGACGCGACTGACTGCCGCAACCGGATGGCGCGTTGTGGCGGTCCCTGGCCTGATCCCCGATGATGTTTTCTTCGACTGTCTTGCTGACCGGATTTTCGTCGCGGGCAATTTCATCCGGCGCCCTGATCAGCTCGACTATCTGCAAGAGCCCGACGTTTTCCACGACGTCTTTGGCCATGTGCCGATGCTCGCCGATCCGGTGTTCGCCGATTACATGGTCGCCTATGGCAAGGGCGGTCAGCGCGCGGGTTCGCTGGGCGCGCTCAAACGGCTGGCGCGCCTTTACTGGTATACGGTCGAATTCGGGCTGGTTCAGGAAGCCGGAGCACTCCGCATCTATGGTTCTGGCATTGTCTCAAGCCATGGCGAAAGCCTCTTCGCGCTTGATGATGCCAGCCCCAACCGCATCGGCTTCGACCTTCCGCGCGTCATGCGCACCGACTACCGGATCGACGATTACCAGCAGAGTTATTTCGTCATTCCGTCGTTCGACGAGTTACTGCGTGTGACAGTCGAAACCGATTTCGCGCCCGTCTATGCCACGCTTGATGCGCTTCCCGATTATGCAGTCGATGTGATTGCCGACGACGATGACATCATATCCCGCGGCACACAGGCCTACGCCCGCCGCGCCCGCCACTGATCGGCGCTCTATCCCCACACATCGACGCGGGCACTCTCGAAAGGCGACGGCAATTTGGTCGGTCCGCCCGCGACGAGACACCGCCGATAAAGCGCATGGTTTCGACATCCGAATTCATGATCGTCCAGCCGTCAAGGTCGGAGGCTTCAGGCACACGAAGGATAAGGTTTTCGGTTTCGATGACAGGATAGCCGCTCATGCAAACCGCGCCTTTAACGCCATCATCGCCAATGCCGCCTTCGCCGCTTCGCCACCCTTGTCCTTCTCGGTCGGCTTCGCGCGAGTCAGTGCTTGTGCTTCGTTCTCAACGGTCAGTATGCCGTTGCCAATCGCCAGCCCGTCCATCGTCAGCGCCATGATCCCACGCGCGCTTTCACCCGCTACGATTTCAAAATGATAGGTCTCGCCGCGGACGACGACACCAATCGCGACATAGCCGTCATAACGCCCGCTTTCCGCCGCCAGCGATATTGCGCCCGGAATTTCCAGCGCGCCAGGGACCGTGATCGTCTCATGCAAATGCCCCGCCGCCTCGATGGCTGCCCGCGCCCCGGTTAGTAGCAAGTCATTCAAATGCTCATAAAATCGCGCTTCGACGATCAGGAGTTTCGCCATCAGATTGCCTCCGGAATCGGCATTTCGCCAACGATGTTCAATCCATACCCCTCAACCGCAATCACATTGCGATGTGCATTCGTCAACAATGTCATGTCATGCACGCCCAGATCAGCGAGGATTTGCGCACCAATGCCATAGCTGCGCAAGTCCATTTCGGTGCGCGGGGTGCCGCCGATTTCATTGACGAGGCTGTCGGGATCATTGGGCATCAGGAGAACAATCAGCCCCGCGCCCGCTTTGCCGATTTCGCTCATGGCACGCTGCAACGTCCGTTTGCGCGGGCCTTGTTGGCCGAGCAGATCAGCGAAAATCGAAATGCTGTGCATCCGCACCAGCGTCGGCACATCGGGCAGCACTTTGCCCATTTGAAGGACAACATTGGTCGATCCATCGACTTTGTTGCGATAGGTCATTGCTTTCCAGTCGCCCCCATAGTCCGACGTAAAATGACTCTCAGACACGCGCTCGACCAGATGATCATTGCGCATCCGATACGCAATCAAATCGCGGATCGTGCCCATTTTGAGACCGTGGAGTCGCGCAAAGACGACGAGGTCGTCCATCCGCGCCATCGTGCCGTCGTCTTTCATAATCTCGCAGATCACGCCTGACGGATTAAGGCCCGCGAGTCGCGACACATCGACCGCGGCCTCGGTATGACCCGTGCGCACGAGCACGCCACCATCGCGCGCAATCAAGGGAAAGACATGGCCGGGCGTCACGATGTCGGCTGCACTTTTACTCGCATCAATCGCCACCGATACCGTTCGTGCCCGGTCAGCCGCAGAAATACCCGTCGTCACGCCCTCGCGCGCTTCGATCGAAACCGTGAACGCCGTTTCATGCCGCGTGCCGTTGGCGCGGCTCATCAGTTCGAGGCCGAGCTGATCCACGCGCGCCTTCGTCATGGCAAGACAGATCAGCCCGCGGCCATGCGTCGCCATGAAATTGATTGCATCCGGCGTCGCCATCTGCGCGGGGATGATCAGGTCGCCTTCATTTTCGCGGTCTTCATCATCGACAAGAATATACATGCGGCCATTGCGCGCTTCCTCGATAATCTCCTCAATGGGAACGAGCGCAGGGCGGTCATCATTGGCGGCAAGATAGACCTCGAGCTTGCGCAAGGTTTCCGCCGTCGGATTCCAATCGGCCGCGTCCAAATCACGCAACGTATTGGCATGAAGCCCCGCCGCGCGAGCAAGGCCAGAACGCGACACGCCGCCATTGGCAACATGCGTACGAAGTTTTTCAATAAGAGATATGCTCATTCATATTATTTTTCACATCTTAATGTGAGTGTCAATTATAAACTCACATCAACATGATGCACCCTATGATCGCGGGCGCGCGGCTAAGCGGTCGCCCGCCGCCGCAGTGCAACGCCGTAAATCACCAGCGCCACACCCGCAAACAGGAACCATTGCACGGCATAGGCAAGGTGGTTGTTCGAAATCCCCGCCGTGCTTGGCGGGGCGCTGGCGGCGAGGCCGGGTGCAGGCACATCTGCGATCAGCATCGGGCGGAGCGGCGGTGCCGTGCCCAGTGCTTTTCCGATCAGGCTGGCCTGATTGGGCTCGGTCGTTATGAGACCATCAACGGTGCCGCCGCGCCAATCGGGCTTCACGGCGGGATTTGCGGCAACGCCCATGTCAATCAGCGC
>JAYTWA010000058.1:0-6427 GCA_043743675.1 Sphingomonadales bacterium | reverse complement strand
GGCGAACTGGTCAAAAGATGACATTCTTGAGGCCTATCTCAATCTCGCGGGGTTTCGGGGTGAGGCGCAGGGAATTGGCGCAGCGTCGCTGGCGCTGTTCGGGAAAGCACCAGCAGCGCTGGGCAAACAGGATGCGCTGATTATTGCCGCGCTTCTGCCTGATCCGCGCGCGAGTGTTGGCGAGGTGGCGGCACGGGCGTGTCGATTGGGGCACGTCGTTTGCGGCGCTTTGCAACCTGCGACCGCGACTGCGCTGTCGGTCGAACGGGCTCGTGCGCTTGATCCGGGCCTTGCCCCGCATCTGGCGACAAGGGTGCTCGAAAAACCCGGCATGCGCGTTGCCTCAACGATTGATGCGCAGGTGCAGGCGGTTGCTGTCACAGCATTGAAGCGACAATTGCAGGGGCTGGGCGCGGCGCGGGCGCGCGATGGTGCCGTGATCGTGCTTGATAATGCGACGGGCGATGTGCTGGCCTATGTCGGCGGGGTGGGCGGTGGATCGACGGCAGCGGCAGTCGATGGGGCGAATGCATATCGTCAGGCAGGATCGACGCTGAAGCCGTTTCTTTATGCGCAAGTCATTGAAAAAGGCTGGCTGACACCGGCGTCGATTCTCGATGATTCGCCAGTGCAGCTTGATACGGCGTCGGGGCTGTATGTGCCGCAAAATTATGATCGCAGTTTCAAAGGGCCGGTTTCGGTGCGGTCGGCGCTGGCGGGGTCGCTGAACGTGCCTGCGGTGCGGACCTTGCTGGTCGATGGCGTCGAGAGTTTTCGCGATCGATTGTGGGATACCGGCTACAAAGGGTTGACCGAAGACGGGCAATATTACGGCTTTTCGCTGGCGCTTGGCTCGGCCGAAGTGACGTTGATCGAACAGGCCAATGCGTATCGGAGCATTGCCAATGGCGGAAGATTTGCCCCGGTGCGGCTGCTTATGTCCGATCCCAAAGGCGATCCGCGTCAGGTTTTAAGTCCTCAGGCCGCGTGGATTGTCGCGGACATCATGGCTGACCCCTCAGCGCGGGCGGGGACGTTTGGTGTGGATTCCGCGCTTCGCCTGCCGTTCTGGGCCGCCGCAAAGACGGGCACATCGAAAGCAATGCGCGACAATTGGTGCGTGGGCTTTACGGATCGTTACACCGTGGCGGTCTGGGTCGGCAATCTTGAAGGGGATTCGATGAAGGCGGTTTCAGGCACAAGCGGCGCTGCCCCTGTCTGGCGCGATGTCATGATTGCGCTGCATCGCGGCAACCCAGGCAAAGCACCGTCGCGCCCGGCGGGGGTCGAGGCAAAGCGTGTGACATTTGCGAACAATGTCGAACCGCCGCGCAATGACTGGTTCCTGACGGGCACCGGGCAGTCCGCCCTAGCATTTGCACCCCCGACATCGCGCCGCCCGCGCATTACCAATCCGGTATCGGGCAGTGTGTTTGCGCTTGATCCTGATATTCCGATTGATCGTCAGCGGATGGGGGTGGCAGTAACTGGAGCCGTGGCGGGGCATCGGCTTGTGCTCGACCGCGCCGATCTGGGCGATGCCGACGCGCGGCCGCAAGTGCTGGCGGGTCCGGGCGTGCACCAATTGGCGCTGCTTGATCCGGGCGGGCGCGTGATTGACCGGATTCGCTTCACTGTGCGCTGAACGCACGGTAACGCAGGGATATGCTACGCCGTCTCACTCGTCGTCCGCGTTCGGCCATGCGCGCGTTTTTGCGATCCGAAAGTGCTGGCGGGTTACTGCTGATTGCTGCCGCCGTGCTGGCTATGATCGTCGCCAATTCGCCACTGAGTTGGGCCTATTTCCATGCGCTGCATCTGGAAACGGGGCCGGAGCTGACGCCGAAGCTCGGCCCGATGACGCCACATTTGTGGATCAATGACGGGCTGATGAGCCTGTTCTTCCTGCTCGTCGGGCTGGAAATCAAGCGCGAGTTTCTTGACGGGCATCTGTCGACATGGGCGGACCGGCGCTTGCCATTCATTGCGGCCGCGGCCGGGATGGCTGTGCCGGCCGCCGTTTATCTGGTGATGACAGGCGGCGATCCTGCCCTTACGCACGGTTGGGCGATTCCGGCGGCAACCGACATTGCGTTTGCGCTGGGGCTGCTTGCGCTTCTGGGCAAACGCGCGCCGACGTCATTGAAGCTGTTTCTGACCACGGTTGCGATTGTCGATGATGTCGGGGCAGTCGTCATCATTGCTGTGTTTTATACCGCAAGCCTCAATCTGGTTGCGCTTGGCGCGTCATTTGCGGTGCTGGCGGGCATGTTTGCCATGAACCGTGCTGGCGTGAAGCATCCGTTGTGGTATTATGCGGCGTTTCTGTTGCTATGGTATTTTGAGCTGCTGTCGGGGGTCCATGCAACGGTTGCCGGCGTGCTGGCGGCGATGGCCGTGCCGATCACGATCACGCCGGCCGCGCCCGATGCCGAGGATTCGACGCTGCACAGACTTGAACATGCGCTGCACCCGTGGGTGGCGTTTGTGATCGTGCCGATCTTTGGCTTTGCCAATGCCGGCGTGGCATTGGGCGGCGATGTGTCCGTGTTTGCTGGGCTACCCCTTGCGATCACACTTGGCCTGTTCATTGGCAAGCAGTTGGGCGTGTTTGGCAGCGTCTGGCTGGCAGTGAAAGCAGGCGTTGCGACACGCCCCGCCAAGGCAAACTGGTTGCAAATCTATGGCGTGTCGTTGCTCTGTGGCATTGGCTTTACGATGAGCCTGTTTATCGGCGGCCTTGCGTTTCCGGCGCAACCGCAAGCCGATGCGGTCAAAATCGGCGTGCTGATGGGGTCTTTGTTGAGTGCAATGGCGGGGGTGTCGGTCCTGTGGCTGGCGGGCAGGCGCAAAGCGTCCCTTACGTCGCCAGCCAGTCCCTGACGCGCGCGGCAATGGCGGTGAAAGCGTCAGCCTGAACGCTATCTCCGGCGGCGGGGGGCTGGCCCGCATCGGATGCAGTGCGGATCGCGATGTCGAGCGGAATGCGACCGAGGAACGGGCGGTCCATGGCTTTGGCAGCAGCTTCAGCCCCGCCATTGCCGAACGGGTCGCTGGCCACGCCGCAATGCGGGCAGATATAGCCCGCCATGTTTTCGACGATCCCGATGATCGGCACGCCTGATTGATCGAACAGGTCGATGGCGCGGGTGGCGTCGATCAGCGCGAGGTCTTGCGGCGTTGAGACGATGACCGCCCCGGCGGGCTTATGTTTGGCGATCATCGACAATTGCACATCGCCGGTGCCGGGCGGCAAATCGACAATCAGGATTTCGGTGTCGCCCCAATCGGCGTCGATCAGCTGGTTCAGCGCATTGCCTGCCATTGGCCCGCGCCACGCCACTGCCTGACCGGGTTTGACCAGATGCCCGATCGACAGCATCGGAATGCCCCAAATGGTGGGCACGGGATCAAGTTTTTTGTCTTTGGCGGTCGGGCGCATTCCTTCGGTATTCATAAGCCGCGGTTGCGAGGGGCCGTAAATATCAGCATCAATCAGGCCGACTTTGAGGCCCATCCGGTGCAGCGCGATGGCAAGATTGGCGGAAAGCGTGGATTTGCCGACGCCGCCCTTGCCGCTGCCGACAGCTATCAGGCGGCGACCGGTGCGCTCTGATGTCAGGGCAATGCGAACGGTCTCAACGCCGGACACGGCCATCAGCGCGGCTTCGACTTCGGTTTGCAGCGCATCGCGGGCAACGGCATCAAGGCCCGACACATCAAGGATCAGGCTTGCCCGTCCGTCGGCAAAGCGCGGTGGCGCAGCGCGTCCCCTGGCGGCGGGAATGGCATTGAGAGCGGCAACAAGCTGCGAAATGTCAGTCATAAAAGCGCCATAGACGCAGCAATTGCGGATCGCCCACTGTAAATCCGCAAAAGCGCTCTTATAAAGACAACATGACACAAAATCGCGGATGGCGTGGCCTGATCACCACGCTGAATGAGAATGGCCCCTGGGGCGGCGGTAGCGGCGGTGGAAGCGGCGGCTCCGGCGGAAATGGCGGGGGTTCGGGCAGTGGGGGCGGCAAAGGCGGCGGCCCGCGCAACCCGTGGAGCTTTCCGCCCAGCGGTGGTGGTAAAGGCAATGGCGGACGCGGGGCGTCGGCACTCGATCAGTTGCTCGGGCAAGCCAAGGGTAAATTTGGTGGCGATCTGCCGACGGGTACGCCCAAAATCTGGAGCTATGCGGTCCTTGGTCTGATCGTGGCGTGGATTGCGTTTACGACGATCCATTTCATCGATCCGCAACAGCGCGGGGTCGTGACACGGCTTGGCAAATATTCGCATACGCTTGAACCCGGCATGGGCTTTACGTTGCCGGCGCCATTTGATCGCGTGCAGACCGTCGATGTCCAGAACATCCGCAACATCGACATTCCAAACGGTGCGGGCGAAAAACTCGTGCTGACCAAGGATGAGAATATCATCGACCTCGATTATTCAATCCGGTGGAACATCAAGGATCCCGAGCTTTATCTGTTCCAGCTTGCCCAGCCTGACCAGACCATCGAAGCCGTTGCCGAAAGCGCAATGCGTGCCGCGGTCGCCAATGTTTCGCTGAACGATGCCATTGGTTCGGGCCGGACGGGCATTGAAGCCGAAGTGACATTGCGGATGCAGGCATTGCTCGACAAATATCGGTCGGGCATCAAGATTCAGGGTGTGGCAATCAAACGCGCTGACCCGCCCGAAGCCGTCAATGACGCTTTCAAGGAAGTGAGTGCTGCACAACAGGCCGCGCAAACCAGCGTGAATCAGGCCAATGCCTATGCCCAGCAAATTGTTGCCAAAGCACAAGGCGAAGCCGCTGCATTCGACCGGGTTTATGTCCAGTATAAGGCAGCCCCGGAAGTCACGCGCCGCCGCATGTATTATGAAACGATGGAACGCGTGCTGGCCAAGGTTGACAAAACCATCGTCGAGCCCGGCGTGACACCTTATTTGCCGTTGCAGGGTGCCCGTTCCGCACCCCCCGCTGCGCAAGCACCGGGAGCCGGACAATGATCGAATGGTCGCGCTTGACGCGCAATCCGCTGTTCTGGGGTTTGGCCGCGATTGCGCTGATCATCCTCGTAACCAGCACATTTTATGTGGTGCCCGAGACGCGGCAGGGCGTTGTCCTGCGCTTCGGAGAGCCCGTTCGGACGATCAACCGGTATAAGGCCGGTGAGCAGTTCGGGCGCACAGGCGCGGGCCTTGTCATGGTCGTGCCGGGCTTTGAGCAGGTTGTCTGGATCGACAAGCGCGTTCGCGATGTCGACATGGAACGGCAACAGGTTCTGTCGACGGATCAGCTGCGCCTGAATATCGATGCTTTTGCACGGTTTCGCATTATTGATCCGCTTAAGATGGTGATTACCGCGCGCACTGAGAATAATGTGGCTGATGCACTGCGCCCGATTCTAGGGTCGGCATTGCGTAACGAGCTTGGCAAGCGCCAGTTTGCCGCACTGCTTAGCCCCGAGCGCGGTGCTGTAATGGACAATATTCGTATTGGTTTGAACCGCGTTGCGGCGCAATATGGTGCTGAAATCGTTGATGTCCGTATCAAGAAGGCGGACCTTCCCGAAGGGACGCCGCTCGATTCGGCCTATGAACGGATGCGGACCGCGCGCAAGCAGGAAGCCCTGACGATCCAGGCACAGGGGTTGAAAAAGGCGCAGATCATCCGCGCCGATGCCGATGCTTCAGCCGCCGGTGTTTATGCTGCGGCATTCGGCAAGGATGCTGATTTCTACGATTTCTACCGCGCAATGCAGAGTTATGAACATACATTCGGCGTGGATGGAACCAATGTGACGGGTCAGTCGTCCATCATATTGTCCCCCAACAATGACTATCTGCGCGAGTTCAGAGGGCGTCGTTAGTCGAGGGTTTGTTGACCGGGGGTTTGTTAACCGGGGTCATTCAAACCCTGTTCAGCCGCCCGAAAGCATTTGAGTCGCGACAAGTTGATTTTTGAAAGAGGATTTGCATCCGTGCGTTATGCCTATGCGATTACCACCGCGCTCTTGATGGGCGGCACTGCCGCGACAATGGCGCTTCAGTCGCCCTCCAATGCGCAGGTTGCGCAGAATGAACCCGGTAGCATCAGCATGGCGGGTGCACCCAAAGCGGGCGCGCCTTTAAGTTTTGCCGATCTCGCCGCGCGGTTGCAGCCAGCGGTGGTCAACATATCGACCACCCAACAGGTTGAAGTGCCGCAAAATCCGTTTGCAGGTACACCATTCGGTGATTTGTTCGGCGGACAGGGGCAGCAGGGCGGCGGCAATAATGGCGGCAAGCCAGTCACGCGCGAAGCAACGTCGCTGGGGTCAGGCTTCATCATTTCCGAAGACGGCTATATTGTGACCAACAGCCATGTGATTTCGGGCGGACAGCCCGGCGGGGCGGCCGTCGGATCGATCACCGTGACGATGCCCGACCG
>JAYTWA010000057.1:0-3271 GCA_043743675.1 Sphingomonadales bacterium | reverse complement strand
GGGGTTTTACCGCCGCGCGACTGGCTTGCCGCGCAACTTGATGCCGCATTGCTCAGCCCGGTCGAAATTCTCGCTGGGCGCCCCGCAACCCCTGCGCCTGATCGCGGCCCGATCATCTGCGTCTGCTTCGACGTCGGCATGACCACAATCATCGATGCCATTGCGGCACAAATGCTAACCACAGTCGAGGCCGTCGGCAAGGCAATCAATGCTGGCACCAATTGCGGATCATGCCGCCCTGCCATTGCACGTCTGTTTCAAAAGGAAGCGGCACATGCCTGAGCTACAAATTGCGCCCGGAGAAGTCTGGCTTGTTGGCGCGGGCCCCGGCGATCCCGACCTGCTGACCCGTAAGGCAGAAAAGCTGATCCGCGCGGCCAGCATTATCTTCTACGACGCGCTCGTTGGCCCCGGTGTCCTTGATCTCATGCCCGACCACATCGAGCGCATATCAGTCGGCAAACGATCAGGCCGCCATTCGAAGGATCAGGCGAGCATCAACGACTTGCTCCTCGCTGCCGCTCAGGATGGCCACCGCGTCGTCCGTCTGAAAGGTGGCGACCCCGGCATTTTTAGCCGTGCGTGCGAGGAAATCGAGCATCTGGCTGCGCATGGCATCATGGTGCGCATATGCCCTGGCATTACGGCAGCCAGTGCTGCGGCTGCGTCGGCCACGCTCTCGCTCACCCAGCGAGGTAAAGCCCGCAAGCTCGTTTTCATGACAGCACACGCGCGTGCAGGCGAAGCGCTCGATCTTGATTGGGCCGCGCTTGCTGACCCCGGATCAACGCTTGCAATCTACATGGGAAAGTCCGCGGCTGGAGAGATTGCCACCAATTTAATCCGCGCGGGCCTCGCCGCCGATACACCAGCACTTGTTGTCGAAAATGCCAGCCTGCCCAGCGAACGTATCGTCCGCGCTCGGCTCGATCTGCTGAGTGTCGCAACTGGCGCTGCGGTAACCGACGGTCCTGCACTCCTCATTATCGGTAAAGCCGTCGGCGTTCGACCACCCGCTGCCGCAAAAGCATCGCTAGGAATTTCTTGCCGCTAACCGATGATCGACCTAACGCCCTGCGCCATGGCAGAGGAATATAAAAGTGGCGCGACAGCCATAAGAGAATTGCGTTGATACGCGCAACCTATCCGAGTTTGGTCGGGCGCAACGTCTTTATCACTGGCGGCGCAACGGGAATCGGTGCCGAACTGGTGCGGGCTTTTGTGGCGCAGGGGTCGCGCGTAAACTTCGTTGATTTTGATGATGCATCAGGCACGACGCTCGCTGAAGAAACTGGCGCAATCTTCACGCACGTCGATGTTACTGACACATCAGCCCTAAACGCATCCATCACAGATGCGGGTCGCATCGACGTCCTGATCAACAATGTCGCCAACGATGCGCGCCACGATCCGATGGCCGTGACCGAGGATTATTGGCGACGCTGCATGGCCGTGAACCTCGATGCCGCATTCTTTGCCAGTCAGGCTGGTATCCCTCTGATGCAGGCGCAGGGCGGCGGATCCATCATCAATTTTAGCTCGATCAACGCCCTTCTCGGTCCCGGAGGCATGCCCGGCTATGTAACTGCAAAAGCAGGCCTGCTTGGCATGACCAAGGCGCTTGCCCGGCAATATGGCGTCGACCAGATTCGCGTGAACAGCATATTGCCTGGCTGGGTCGTTACCGAACGACAACTTGAAACATGGCTCACGCCCGAAGCCGAAACCGAATGGTCAAAACAAGTCGCACTCAAGGCGCGCATACTGCCCGCTGATGTCGCAAGCCTCGCGCTTTTTCTCGCCGCCGACGATAGCGCGATGATCACGGGACAACAGTTCATTATCGACGCCGGGCGCATTTGATGGCGGCGGCAGCGTTCATTGGCGTTGACTGGGGCAATAGCAATGCGCGCTTCATGCTTGTGGATGCTGTTGGGAATTTATTGGGAGCAAGAAGCGGACCGGGCATATCAAGGCTGGACGGCGCAGCAGCAATAGAAGCCGCCTGCTTTGACATCCTCGACGTTTGGCTCGACGTTTGGCCAACGCTTCCTGTGATCATGGCGGGCGCGGTTGGGTCTAATATCGGCTGGCACCCCGCGCCTTACATCAAGACACCGGCAACAACGGTGGCGGCGTGGGCCGTTCCGTTCGAAGCACGCGGCAGGCACTTCACGATCCTGCCCGGTGTCGAAACTAAGGGCATCGACGGTTTTGCGGACGTCATGCGCGGCGAGGAGACACAGATTTTCGGCGGCATCGGCAATGATAGTGCCCTTGTCTGCCTGCCCGGCACGCACAGCAAATGGGTGGTGGTCACAGACGGCGCGATTACCGGCTTTCATTCGGCGATGACTGGCGAACTTCTCGACGTTATCGGTCGCAACAGCATATTGTTGAACCCAAAGCGTGCCCCCGGTGCGCAACCCGGCCCTGTTTTTCTGGAAGGCGTTTCGACCATGAAGAACAGCAGGCTTGGTCTCGAAACACTCCTTTTCACGGTCCGCAGTCGACAGGTGACAGGGACGCTGGGCATGGACGCGGCGGACGATTATCTTGCCGGCCTGTGTATCGGTGCTGACGTTCGCTCGGCGCTAATCCTCCACGCTAAGGCCCGTTCGGTGGCGCTGATCGGTTCGCCTAAACTCACAGCGTTATACGCCAGCGCGCTTGCTGCTTTCGGCCTCCCCTCGCGACAGATTGACGGCGATAATGCGGCGCTTGCTGGACTGACAATGGCCTATCAGGAGATTTTCGCATGACGCCGCTACATGTGCTGAAGGTCGGGAATCAGCTTGGCGAAGGCATCCTCTGGGATGCGCGGGTCCAATGTGCGCTTTGGACCGACATCCAGTCGTCGTGCTTCTGGCGATGGCAGCCGGGGGACGAACCAACGAGTTTCGCCCTGCCCCAACGCCTCGGCAGCTTTGCACTCACCGACACAGTCGGCAGTTATCTCGGCGGTTTCGAATCCGGATTTGCGAACTTCACACCAGCAACCGGGGCGTTCGAAATGCTGTCGCCCGTAACCGCACAGCACACGCACTTGCGACTGAATGACGGGCGTGTTGATCGAAACGGCACTTTCTGGGCGGGCAGCATGGCCGAAGCAAAGGGCGATCCCAAAGGCAGCCTGTGGCGATATGATGGCGGCGACAAATCAATACCCTTCCTTGGCGACATCAAAATCCCGAACAGTTTGTGTTGGAATCGGGATGGCACAAAAATGTACTTCGCCGATTCACCGCGTCAGACGATCTGGCGCTACGAA
>JAYTWA010000056.1:0-14781 GCA_043743675.1 Sphingomonadales bacterium | reverse complement strand
CTTGTCGCGGCCCGCGCTGACATTGCGACCTGCGCGATTTCGGGTGCAGTTGGCACCTTCGCCAATATCGATCCGCGCGTCGAAGCGCATGTTGCGGCGAAGATGGGGCTTAGTATTGAACCGGTCTCGACACAGGTCATTCCGCGCGACCGCCATGCCATGTTCTTTGCCACCCTCGGCGTCGTTGCTGGCTCCATCGAACGCCTCGCCACCGAAATCCGCCATTTGCAACGCACCGAAGTCCTTGAAGCGGAAGAATATTTTGCGCCCGGTCAAAAGGGATCGTCAGCCATGCCGCACAAGCGCAATCCGGTGCTGACCGAAAACCTCACTGGCCTCGCCCGCATGGTGCGTAGTGCGGTCGTCCCCGCGATGGAGAATGTCGCGCTGTGGCATGAGCGTGATATTTCGCATTCCTCCGTTGAACGCATGATTGGCCCTGACACGACAATCACACTCGACTTCGCCCTTTCACGGCTCACGGGCGTTGTCGAAAAACTACTCGTGTACCCCGCGCGGATGCAGAAAAATCTCGACCGGATGGGTGGGCTCGTCCATTCGCAGCGCGTCCTGCTTGCGCTCACACAAGCAGGCATGAGCCGCGAGGACGCTTATAAAGCGGTCCAACGCAACGCGATGCAGGTCTGGGACTCGGACGGCCAACTTTCACTTATGGAATTACTCAAAGCCGATGGCGACGTCACAGCAAATCTGTCGGTCGCGGAAATCGAGGACAAGTTCGACCTCGGCTATCACTACAAACATATCGACACGATTTTCGAACGCGTGTTCGGTTAGGCGAAAGTTACGACCCCAGCATCGACCAGCATCTTGATCTTTGTCGCCGCGCCACATTGTTGCGACCGTGCGTTGGCATTAAACTTGCCATCGGCGACGAACTTCCCGCTCTCATAATGGTTTGAAAAACTCCACAGATAAGGGCTCGATACTCCCCGCCGCCGATAACCAAATCCATTATAGGCTTCGAGGCGATAGAGCGTCCGCTCGAGCGTCCAGTCATTTTTGCCAACAAATCCCAGCAGGGTCAGTGCATCACGCGCGCTCGCTTCCCATTCATAGGGCGCGCTCCATTTCAACGGCCGCCCCACAGGCACCTGCCGTGTACGTGCCGAAAGGGGAAAGTCACCATTATGAAAATGCGCGCGAAAATTATAACTTGCTTCCAGCCCGTGGATTGAGCCGATCACGAACCACGGTACACCTGTGGCACGTTCAACGGCTTCGTAACGCGGTCGATATTCTAGCATCACGCGCTTGTGCCAATCGGCCAGGTCACTTCGTTCGGCACGCAATTCAGTGGACGCAAAAAAACTCGCATATTCACTTTTGAGCGTGTCAAAAGTTGTCGCGCGCGATGGTAACGGCGGCTTTTCTTGCACGGCTTCGGGCGGATCGCGCTGCGCCTCGTTCAATTCTGCCAACAGTTTTCCCGCTTCGTCGCTGAACGCGGGATCGGTATCTTCGGAACGCGCGATTACGCGGATCAATCGCGGCACTGTCGCCGAATAAAGCCCGCCCTGCGTCGTTGGCAATGCAGTCGATGTCTCCGCCGCAGACTTGAACGAAAGTGCAGACTGCGGAAGATTGCGTCGGTCCGCTTCGGTTTCGAGTGTCAGAATCGTCGCCAGCACCCGGACAATGTCGAGTGGTTTTCCAGGCAGCAAAGCCAAGATCTCGTCACCGATACCCAGCTTCTGTAGCGCCGCTATCGGGTTACCCGACTGTGCACGCGCAGCACCGCTCACCAGCAGGCCCGCTGCACCCAGCAAAATGTCGCGTCGCCCCGGCGCCATAAAGCACACATCCCTAAGTCTCAGATAGCAAACCTAGCATTTCGCAGGCGCAATGAAACAAAATCTCGCACGATTGCAAAAATTGCAATCGCCCTCGCAATCATTGCGATTGTTAAGTCATACTAAATTAGTAGGCATTGCTGCATCGCAGAAATGTGACAAAAGCAAAAAGGAAACTCCATCATGCGTACTTTTGAAAGCATGGCATTCATTGCCACCGCAATCGGCGCCGAGATGCTGGTTATTGCCACGATCTTCGCAGGCTAACCAACATCCGGGCCATACGCCCATCCCGGTAACCGGGATGGGCGAATAGCACTATTTTAATGATGCGCTGCGTGCGGGGCTACTGGTTTGCGCAAGCTCTCATATATTGCCTTCACAAAGGCATCGCCGCTAATGAATGCGCCGGGTACTTCCCATTTTGCCGCCGGTTTTGTTGCTTGAATCTGGGCCAAAGACTTTTTGGATTTAATGCCAGTTGCAACGCTATCGATCACTGTTTTCAGCATGTCACGATACGCAATCAGATCTGTCCGCGTCGCCATGGGCCCATGTCCTGGAATATATTTCGTATCGGCATTGGTCATTGCCAGCACTTTATCTGCCGCCGCCAGCAAGCCCCGCGCGTTCCCGCCCGAACTCAGATCAATAAACGGCAACGTGACTTTGTTGAAAAACAAGTCCCCCATGTGAACCACATTCGCCTTCTTCCACATCACAAATGAGTCGCCGTCGGTATGCGCGTCGTGGACATGGACAGTGCGGATTTCATCGCCATTCATGTGCAGCGACAATCCGTCATGATATGTTACAACCGGCAGCGCGATCTTTGCAGAAGCCAGTGTCGTTTTGCCGTCGCGCGTCTGTGGGCTGGCCATGCGCACGCGGACATTGTCGTGCGCCATGATGACCGCGCCAGCCTTACCCAGATTTTCGTTCCCGCCGGTATGATCGCCATGCCAGTGCGTATTAATCAGGAATTTAACTGGATCGGAATCGATCGTTGCAACAGCAGCGAGGATTTTTGGCGTCAGCGGCGCAAACTGGTCATCGATTAAGACATTACCATCCTCGCCATAGGAAAGTCCGATATTGCCACCTGCACCAAACAAAACCGCGATGCCAGGCGCGACTTGTTCCACCTTCATCGTAACCTCGGGCTGCTGCGCCAATGCCGACGACGACATCAAAATGGCAGCGATAGTGAAAACAGCATGTTTCATGATCAATCCCCTTGGTCAGACAATATCGTCGAAAACCGATTTTAATTTGTCGAAAAAGCCGGTCGATTTTGGGCATTCTTCACCCGTCTCGGTCTCGCGGAACTGCTCTAGCAATTCCTTTTGTTTGGTCGTCAACTTGGTCGGCGTTTCGACTTCAACCTGAATAACCAGATCGCCAGTGCCGCGCGCATTCAGCACAGGCATCCCGGCCCCGCGTTGGCGAAGTTGCTTTCCCGACTGGATACCCGACGGGATGCGAATGTCGTGCCGCGTGCCATCGAGACCCGGGATTTCGATGCTCCCGCCCAATGCCGCCGTCGTGAAGCTGATCGGCGCGCGTGCAAACAATGTTGTCCCCTCGCGTTCGAAAATCGCGTGTCGCGACACATGTAGAAAGATGTAGAGATCACCTGCCGGTGCACCGCGTGCCCCCGCTTCACCCTCGCCCGACAAATGGATACGTGTACCTTCATCAACGCCAGCGGGAATATTCACGCTAAGTGTTTTTGCTTTGTCTACGCGCCCCTCGCCCCGGCATGAATTGCATGGCTCTGCAATCACCTGACCCGCGCCGTGACATGTTGGACAGGGGCGCTCAACGACGAAGAAACCCTGCTGCGCGCGAACCTGGCCGCGCCCGCCACAGGTGCCGCATTGTTTCGCCGAAGTCCCCGGCTTTGCACCCGACCCATCGCAAGGTTCGCAGCGGGTCGAAACATCAACCGAAATCTCGGTCGCCTTGCCATGGAATGCATCTTCGAGTGTAATCTCAAGATCATAACGCAAATCAGCCCCGCGGCGTGGCCCCGCCTGGCGCCCGCGCCCGGTAAATTCGCCAAAGATATTGTCGAAAATATCGGAGAAGCCGCCGAAGTCCTGCGCGCCGCCACCGCCGCCTCCGTTTTGGAACGCGGCCTTGCCAAACCGGTCATAAGCTGCGCGCTTTTGCGGGTCTTTCAGGCAGTCATAGGCTTCTGAAATGGATTTGAACTTGGCTTCCGCTTCATGATCGCCCGGATTTTTGTCGGGATGCCAACGCATCGCCAGCTTGCGATAGGATGATTTGATCGTCCCGTCGTCAGCGGTCCGCTCTACCTCCAGCAGCTCGTAATATTCGGTATCAGCCACGCACTATCCTTGAAACGTGGCCGCCCCGGAAGCTGTCCGGGGCGGCAAAGGTTACAAAGGCTACACTATCGAACTACGCCTTGGCGTTGTCATCGACTTCGGAGAATTCGGCATCGACGACACCGTCATCCGCCGTCGAAGCAGTCTCGGCACCGGGTGACGCCGCGCTCGCCTGTTCCTTCTCGTAGATCGCCTGCCCCATTTTCATGGCGACCTGCGCCAGTGCCTGTGCCTTGTCAGTCATCGCGGTGACATCACCGCCTTCGACGGCTGTCTTGGCTTCGGCAATCGAGGCTTCGATCTCTTCCTTCAAGGCAGGTTCAATCTTGTCGCCATTATCGACCAGCTGACGTTCGGTCGTGTGGATCAATGACTCCGCATTGTTCTTGGCTTCCGCCGACTCACGCCGCTTCTTGTCTTCTTCGGCAAAGGTTTCAGCATCGCGGACCATTTGTTCGATGTCGCCATCCGACAAGCCACCCGACGCTTGAATCTTGATCTGCTGCTCCTTGCCCGTGCCCTTGTCCTTGGCGGACACGTTGACGAGGCCATTGGCATCGATGTCGAACGTGACTTCAATCTGCGGCACACCGCGTGGTGCGGGCGGAATGCCGATGAGGTCGAAATTGCCGAGCATCTTGTTGTCCGCTGCCATTTCGCGTTCGCCCTGGAACACGCGGATCGTCACGGCATTCTGATTGTCGTCCGCCGTCGAATAGGTTTGCGACTTCTTCGTCGGGATCGTCGTATTGCGGTCGATCATGCGTGTGAACACACCGCCCAGCGTCTCGATGCCGAGCGACAATGGCGTCACGTCGAGCAGAAGAACGTCTTTCACGTCACCTTGAAGCACGCCTGCCTGAATCGCGGCACCCATGGCAACGACTTCGTCGGGGTTCACGCCAGTCTGCGGCTCTTGCCCAAAGAAATTCTTTACGACTTCGCGAACGCGCGGCATCCGCGTCATCCCGCCGACAAGCACGACTTCATCAATGCCGTCTGCTTTCAATCCCGCATCGGCAAGCGCTTTCTTGCAGGGCTCAAGCGTGCGCGAAATCAAACTTTCGACGAGCTTTTCAAGGTCGGCACGGGTAATCGCCTTGACCAGATGCTTCGGTCCCGATGCGTCCGCCGTAATGAACGGCAAGTTCACTTCGGTCGTCTGTGCCGACGAAAGTTCGATCTTCGCTTTCTCGGCCGCTTCCTTCAGACGCTGAAGCGCGAGCTTGTCCTTCGTCAGGTCAATGCCCTCGGCTTTCTTGAAGTCCGCCGCGAGGAATTCGACGATCTTCGAATCGAAGTCTTCACCACCAAGGAATGTATCGCCATTCGTCGATTTTACTTCGAACACGCCGTCACCGATCTCGAGGATGGACACGTCGAACGTCCCTCCGCCAAGGTCATAAACGACAATGGTTTTGCCGTCCTGCTTCTCAAGGCCATAAGCCAGCGCCGCCGCCGTCGGCTCGTTGATGATGCGCAACACTTCGAGGCCGGCAATTTTGCCAGCGTCCTTCGTCGCTTGCCGCTGAGCATCGTTGAAATACGCAGGAACGGTAACAACCGCTTGCGTCACTGTTTCGCCGAGATAGCTTTCTGCCGTCTCTTTCATCTTTTGCAGGATGTAGGCCGAAATCTGCGACGGCGAATAATCCTCGCCACCGGCTTTTACCCACGCATCGCCGTTCGGACCCTTGGCAATGGTATAAGGCACCAGCTCGGTGTCCTTCTTGGTAATCGGATCATCATACCGACGACCGATCAGGCGCTTTACCGCGAAAATTGTGTTGTCCGAATTGGTCACGGCCTGCCGCTTAGCGGGCTGCCCGATCAGACGCTCGCCATCCTTGGCGAAGGCAACAATCGACGGCGTTGTCCGCGCGCCTTCGGCATTTTCGATGACCTTGGGCTTGCCGCCTTCCATTACGGCAACGCACGAATTCGTCGTGCCCAGATCTATCCCGATAACTTTAGCCATATTTCAAAATACCCCGTAGATTTGCAGGGCGCCGGAGCTGCCCGTTGGATTAGTTCTTAGCAGATATAGGAAGCGTCGCGCTTGCCGCAACCTTTGGGGCGCACTAGCTGCATCATTGTTCGATTTTGGAGCAATGACCAATGCGTGCCCTGGCTTTGATGACAGCCCTTACCCTGACGAGCTGCGCCCCCGATCCGGTGCTGCGCGTGAATGGCGCCTATGTGCGACTGGCGGCGACGCCTAAAAATCCCGCCGCAGGCTATTTTACTGTCATCGGCGGGCCAAAGACCGACCGTCTGCTCGACGTGTCATCGCCTGTCGTCATCCGCACTGAAATGCACGAAAGCATGAAATCGGGCGCGATGATGTCAATGAAACCTATCGAGGGCGGCATCGAAATACCGGCGGGCGGCGTGGTCGAATTCAAACCTGGCGGCAAACATGTCATGATGTTCAACGTCAATCCCGGCATCCTCCCTCCGCGCACGTTGCCCATGGTTTTCACTTTCGCGAGCGGCGAACGCATCGCTGTTGACGCCAAAGTCCTGCGCGCGGGCGACGAGTGACGGGACGATTTCTGACGCCTGCGGAGACGAAACTGGCCGAATCGGTTTTCGGCACTGCCATCGATTATGACAATGTCCGCATCCACAATCGCAAATGGGCATTTTTTCAGCCGCGCGGTGTGGCGATGGCGCCCAATGGCCACAACTGGTTTCACCCCGGGGGCAATCTATATTGCAGTGATTTCTGTGAAGGTCATGTCGATGAGCAAGGCCTATTCATTCACGAAATGACGCATGTCTGGCAGGTGCAATCGGGCCTGAACCTGATCCTGCGCCGCCACCCGTTTTGCCAGTATAGCTATACACTCAAACCCGGCTGGCAACTCCGGCGCTACGGCATTGAACAGCAGGCTGAAATCGTCCGTCACGCCTTTCTGATACGCGAAGGGCGCGCCATTTCTGGCGCGCCCTCACTAAGACAATATCAATCGATATTACCGTTTCGCCCGGTTACTTGATGTAAACTTCGACACGGCGTGCGCCTTCGAGCGAGGCCGCGTTATCAGTTGATGCTTCGGGCTTGATCAACTCGATTTTGTCCGTCGTAATGCCAGCCTTGACCAGTTCGGCCTGAACCGCCTGCGCACGACTCTTTGAAAGCGCCGCATTCGCCGCCGCATTGCCACGCGGATCATTGAAGCCCGATACGCCCAGCGTGCTACCCGGATTGGCATCCAGATAGGTTTTCAGCGTTGCAGCCGCAGGCACGAATGCCGGAACGACAACCGACTTCGCCGTGTCGAAATAGACTTTGACCAGCGGCTTGCCGTCAATCGTCTCTGACGTCATGCCCGCACCGACCGGAATGGCAATTGGCGCTGCGACAACGGGGGTGGCGACATTTTCAATAACTGGCATGGCCACATTGGCATCATCAACCATAGGTGCTGCAACAGTCGCGTCGGGCACAGCAACCGCAGGCGCCGACGGTGTCCGCAGGAAGAACCACCAGATGGCGGCCAATGCCAACAGGCCGAGCAACAGCCACGGCAACCAGCCAAGACCGCCGCCGGTATCCGTATCCGCGACATAAGCCGCACGTGGTTCAGGCGCACGCACCGGCTCGCTCACCGCGGCCAGTGGAGCCTTTTCAACAACCGGATCCGCAGCAGGAATCGACGCTACGGCTGCAACAGGCGCTGCAACCGCAGCTGCTGCAACAGCCGCTAGGCCAGCACCAGCGGCGACGCCAGCACCAGCCGCTACGGCTCCAGCTTTCTTGAAGAAGTGAAGCTGCCCAAGCTCTTCGAGCAGCATATAATAAACTGTCGGGCGATTCTTGAAATTCACGCCCTTCAACCGCGCACCGACTGCAGCGATGGCGCCGTCAAGCACGGTGTCCGAGTCGGTCAGACCCAGTTTCTTTTTTAGGAAATTCTCACGGACTAGGTTGAGTTCATTCGGATCGCCATAAGCGACGAGCGAAGAATCGCGCTTTTGCAGCGAAATTCCGCAATAATTGACGATTCCATTGATGACCTCGTCATCCGCCCCGGGAACATATTTTTTGACATCACTTGCCCAGTCTTTTGCCATGCTAACCTCCTGAAATTACGCCCTGACTAATTATTTTAATTGTCAGAATGTAAAGCGTATCGGATGCAACGCGGGCTTGGCAATCGATTTCGGCAAGCGCGGGCGCTAACAACTTGTTAACCAAGCCGTGCCAACGTGCGAGGATGTTAATAAATCCCGACATCACCGCAGACATCAACCCCGATGACGCAAGCCTGTTCGCCATGAAGGCCGCGGTTCATGAGCTTAAAGTGGCGATGCGCAAGCCTCGTGCGAGTGTCGATTATCCAGAACGGTGCGAAACGCTCGCAATGCTGACCAATGCTCGAACGATGATTGACCGGATCAATGCACCCAAACCATAGCTTTCTGCCAAAGGAGCTAAGTGAGGCCAGAAGCAACGTCCTCGATGCATTCGCAAATCTTGAATATGCTATCGGCGAAGCCATAAAAGTAATTGAACTTGAGGCTGGATGCGCAAGTGCACCACTTGGTCAAAAACTCGAAATACTGGCTGGATTAAAACCGGGCCCTAAGCTGTCAAAAGCAAACACAAAAATCATTACGGACGCAGTAAAACAAGCTCAAACTCTTTGTGAAATACGCAACGACATTGTGCACAGTCGAATGCAATTTATCGCGGGTCATCCTAATATCGCGGTGTACATAAACGTGCGCGCTATAAATCAGCCCTATCCAAAAGCCCGTGTGTTAACTTTAGATCAACATGGAAATCTAACTAACGAAGCAAAGGCAATCACAGACTGCGTCAACGCGTGGCGTCTAGCTGACAAAAGATGAAGTGATAGCAGCCAAATGCACTGGTGGCGATTTAACCCGCCTTCGCTACCCCAACCATTGCCGGACGCAGCAGCCGGTCCTTAATCATATACCCCGCCTGCATTTCCTGCACGATTGTTCCCGGCGTCGCATCCGCTGACGGGATTTCAATCATCGCCTGATGCTTGTTCGGATCGAGCATTTCACCAACGGACACAATCCGCGTGATACCGTTGCGCTGGAACACCGACTCAATTTCGCGTCCTGTTGCCTCAAGTCCAACAACCAGCCCCTTGAACTTGTCATCGGCGCGCAAGTCCGCCGGGATCGCATCGAGTGCCCGCGACAAATTATCGGCCACCGACAATATATCGCGCGCAAAACCCGTTGCGGCATAAGCGCGCGCGTCCTGCGCATCTTTTTCCAGACGACGACGGACATTCTGCGTCTCGGCCTGCGCATAAAGTATGCTCTGCTTCGCCTCTGCCAGTTCCGCTTCGAGCGCCAAATACCGCTCCTCGGGATCGGGTTCAGGCGGTGCGCCTTCCGCAATCATGTCGTCTTCGGCCATAAGTCCATTTGGCAGTTCTTCGTCATTCATCCCAATAATCTCGTCAAAGTTTGTGCTGTAAAATCTACCATCGGAACGACGCGGGCATAATTCAAGCGGGTGGGGCCAATAACACCAACCACGCCAATGACGCGCCCGTCTCGACTATGATAAGGGGCCGCTATCACCGATGACCCCGAAAGCGCGAACAGTTTATTCTCAGCACCAATGAAAACCTTGGTCGCTGCCCCTTCGCGTGCACTGTCGAGCAAGCGGGCAATTTCCTCCTGCCCCTCGATCTCGTCGAGCAGAAAGCGCACCCGCTCCAAGTCAGCTGCCGCCCCATCATCGATCAGGTTTGCCGCCCCGCGAACAATCAGCACCGGTCGCGCTGCATTGTCCTTCGACCAGACCGCAAGACCGCGTTCGACCAGTTCACGCGACGCGGCATCCAGCGCATCCCTGCCGCGTTTCAATTCTGCACCGACGCGCCGCTGCGCCGCTGCCAGCGTCATGCCGGACAATTGCGCCGTCATGAAATTACCCGCCGCAATCAGATCAGACGCCATCATCCCCAGCGGCAAATCGATAACGCGGTTTTCCACGGACCCATCATCGCCGACCAGCACCGCAAGCGCCTGCTCCGCCGACAGGGGCACAAAAGCAAACTGCTTCAATTTGACCTCGCGCGTCGGGACTAGAACGATCCCCGCACAAGCCGACAGGCCCGACAATGCTTGCGTCGCTGCGGCCAACGCCCCCTCGACTGGCCCACCAACAGACAGGCGCGCCTCGATCACTGCACGCTCTTCGGCACTTGGTTCCGCTGCCTGCATCATCCCGTCGACAAATAGCCGCAGGCCACTTTCGGTCGGCATTCGCCCCGCACTGGTATGTGGCGCGGCCAGCAGGCCAACTTCCTCCAGATCCTGCATGACATTGCGAATCGACGCGGGCGACAAGTTAAGTGGCGACAATTTGGAAATTGTCCGTGAACCCACCGGCTGACCCGAATCGATATAGCTTTCCACAACGATGCGAAACACATCGCGCGCGCGATCAGTCAGTTCAGTGACGGGTGCTGTCATTTACCGCCGCGCACGCCAGATCAGCAACGCGCCGATCAGCGCCAGCAAACTGCCCCACATCGCCCAGATTTTCTGTTCGAGCATGAAACTCGATGATGGCCACATGACGAGACCAAACCCCTGCCCGATCCACAGCAACCCCATCAGCAGCGCAAACACACCCAGGATCAGCAAAACCGTTTTCATATCCATTGTCCCTTTGACACGCGCCCGCTAGATGCGCTCGTTCAACCGATTAGGACAACAATAATATGCGACCCACTGGCCGCGCGCCTGACGAAATGCGCGTCATCACTATCGAGCCCGGCTTCACCAAACATGCCGAAGGGTCATGCCTGATCAGTTTCGGCGACACCCGCGTCCTCGTGACAGCCAGCATCGAAGACCGTGTGCCGCCTTTCATGCGCGGCAAGGGCGAAGGCTGGGTCACGGCCGAATATGGCATGCTCCCGCGCTCGACCCACACACGCAGTAACCGCGAAGCTGCCAAGGGCAAACAATCGGGTCGCACACAGGAAATTCAACGCCTTATCGGGCGTTCTTTACGTTCCGTCATGGATATGAAAGCCCTCGGCGAATGCCAGATCACACTTGATTGCGACGTGATTCAGGCTGATGGCGGCACGCGCACGGCCTCGATCTCGGGCGCGTGGGTCGCGATGCGCCTTGCGGTCGACAGCTTGCTCAAGGACGGCAAATTGACGGTCGATCCGATCCAGCAAAAAGTCGCCGCGATCAGCTGCGGCATTTACGAAGGCACGCCTGTCCTCGATCTTGATTATATCGAAGACTCGAATGCGCATGCCGATGCCAACTTCGTCCTGATCGGCGATGGCAACATCGCCGAAGTGCAAGCGACGGCAGAAGGCGCGACATACGACGAGGAAGCGCTGCTCCGCCTTCTCCGTCTCGCCCGCATCGGTTGCACACAAATTTTCGCCGCTCAGGATGTTGCTACAGGTAGGGCAACAGGCCGGTGAAAAAACTCCTTCCCGGCAAACTTGTGATCGCTAGCCACAATGCCGGGAAGGTCCGCGAAATCCGTGCACTGCTCGCAGCCTATGGTATTGAGCCCATCAGCGCGGCGTCGCTCAACCTGCCCGAACCCGAAGAGACCGGCACCACCTTCGCCGCGAACGCGCTTCTAAAAGCCGTCTCGTCCTGCGACCTTTCCGGCATTGTCGCGTTGGCTGATGACAGTGGTCTTTGCGTGGAAGCACTGGGCGGCGAACCCGGCGTTTACACCGCCAACTGGGCCGAACCCGACGACGGCGGCCCACGCAACTGGGTCATGGCAATGCAAAAAGTCGAAGATCGCCTGAACGCATTGGGCAAAGACGTTTCCCGCCACGCGCATTTCGTCTGCACGCTTGCCTTGAGATGGCCCGATGGCAGCGACTCTCTTTTCGAAGGCCGTGTTCAGGGAACGCTCGTCTGGCCCCCGCGCGGCGACCGCGGCTTCGGCTATGACCCCGTTTTTGTGCCCGATGGCCACAATGAAACCTTTGGCGAAATGGACCCGGACGCCAAACACGCCATCAGCCACCGCGCCGATGCTTTTGCCAAGCTGGTGGCGGCGACGCTCACTTAAGCTCCCGGCCAGTTGGACTTTCGCCGTCCCAGTTCCCTGCTGGACTATAGCGGCAGACCAATACATCGCTCCCGTTCCCACTCGCCATCGCGCAACCGACATGCGTTGTGCTGTACCAGATCAGTTGCGTGTAATGGCCGACATCGCTCCAGTCGCGCGTTTTAGTGATCTTCGGAAACAACCCGGGGCGATAATATCGCTTTTCCTCGATCCAGCCATCAACCATGTCTTCATAAGAATAGGCGCGCGAGGTGCCCATCCACAGGTTTTCCCCCTGCGGATTGGCTTTCGGGTCATCGGGCGAATGATCGAAGGTTCGCGTCGCCGCCAAATGCTGCGCCCAAACCGCTGCATCGCGCGCCAGTGCGACATCCCAATTTAGCGGCGTCATGCCAACAACCGCCCGTTCAGCATTATGCCGCGCCAGAATGCGTGCAGCAAAGTCGGACATTGCCACAGACGGCGCGGCTGCCGTCAGCACGGTTGCGCACACCAAGACTGATATTGATCGCATCATCATGACTAAAACTGATAGGCGGGCAACGATGAATGAACTCCCAAGAGCACCGCTTGCGCTATATATTCACTGGCCGTTCTGCGTGTCGAAATGTCCTTATTGCGATTTTAACAGCCACGTCCGTGACGCGGTTGACCAAGCTGCATGGGCAAATGCCCTGCTTCAGGACCTGGCGCACGAAGCATCGCTTATGCCCGGTCGCACTTTGGGGTCGATTTTCTTTGGCGGAGGCACGCCGTCGCTGATGCCACCTGCAACCGTTGCAGCCCTGATTAATGCGGCAACAAACCACTGGGCGGTTGCCGATGACCTTGAAATTACGCTTGAGGCGAACCCGTCATCCGTGGAGGCGGCGCGCTTTGCCGATCTCGCCGCTGCGGGGGTGAACCGCAGTTCACTAGGGCTACAGGCGCTCGATAATACTGCGCTGCACTTTCTAGGGCGCGCGCATGATGTTGACGAGGGGTTGGCGGCGCTGGCCACTGCACAGAAACATTTTTCGCGCGTTAGTTTTGACCTGATCTACGCTAGACCCGATCAATCACCTGACGACTGGATGCGTGAACTTGACCGTGCCTTGAGCTTCGGCACCGAACATCTGTCGCTTTATCAGCTGACCATCGAACCCGGCACACGCTTTTCCACTCTGGTCCAGCAAGGCAAATTGACGCCGATGGACAATGATCGTGCCGCCGACCTGTTCGAAGCGACGCGCGCAACCACGTCCGCCCGCGGCCTCCCCGCTTATGAAGTCTCCAACCATGCTTGTCCCGGCGAGGAAAGCCGCCATAACCTGACTTATTGGCGTTACAATGACTATGTCGGCATCGGTCCCGGTGCACATGGGCGGCGCGGCAGCATGGCAACTGTGCGTCACAAAAAGCCCGAAAACTGGATCAACGCCGTCGCGCGCAACGGTCATGGCAATCAAAGTGAAACGCCGCTGACTGGCCACGACCGTGCCACAGAAGCGCTGCTGATGGGCCTGCGTCTGCGCGAAGGCGTCGATCTTGCGCGCATCCGCACCGCCAGCGCGATGGCCGAGCCCGTTGATCTAAAAGTCATTGCCCACTTTTCAACCATCGGACTGGTTATGCTGACTGGCGATCACCTGACGATCACCGAGCGAGGGATGCTCGTGCTCGACTCAATCCTCGGGGAAATCGTCTCTTAGTTCCCGAACCCGCGCGGTGCCGGCGATACGACCGTCGTGCCCGCAATCCCTGCTTGCTGCACTTCCAGCGCGCGCTCGACAATGCCGTCGCGGCCAAAGCGGAAGGCGCCGTCAATGCCAGTGAACCCACCCGGATCAGTCAAACGCCCGGCGGGAAAAGCCGACCCCGGTCTCCAATCCCCCGCAATGCGCGTGACCAGCAACACCGCATCATAGCCAAGGCTGGCCAGCCGGTAAGGCGATTTCCCAAACCGCACGCGATATTTGCTTGCCAGCTGGTTATACAAACCATCCGAAACACTCGCGAACCACGCACCACGCAACGCCGGTGACGCAGCCAGCGCCCCTTCGGTATTCCACAATTCGGTGCCCAGAACCTTCGCAGACGCGCCACCTTTGGCACGGATGATCGGCACGGCCTGAATCGCAGTCCGCCCCGAATCAGCAATCAGGATAGCTTCATACGCCGATGCCTGGCTGATCCGCGTGATCGCGGCGGAGATTGATCCGCCGCTGCGGTCAAACGTCTGTAACGACACAACCTGCCCACCGCCCGCCTCGACCGCCCGGATAAACGCGGTCGATGCGCGCTGCCCATAAAGCCCCGTGGGCACGAGCCCTGCAAATTTCGACAGCCCCTTTGATCGCGCGTAATCAACAACCCGCTCGACCGACTGAACGGGTGTGTAGCCCATCACGAATGTGCCACTCCCCGCCACGCCCGTATCGTTCGAAAACGAAATCACCGGCACTTTGGCAGCCCGCGCGATCGGCGCGACCGCGCGGACATCATCAGCCAGCAATGGCCCCAATATCAGGCGGTTTCCCTCGGCCAGTGCACGCTGCGCTGCGGC